>QMKX01000007.1 GCA_003643835.1 Campylobacterota bacterium | reverse complement strand
TTGTGTCCTATTATAATGCCGAACTTTTATATAGTATGTTCCTGGTTCTACAACTCTTGTTATTCTAAAGTTATAGCCAGAGCCTGCATCGTCATTGAGTGTTATTTCATCGCCATTGCTATCTAATAAGTATCCATACATATCGCTTGAGCCAGTTGATTGCACAGTCATAGTGCCACTTCTTATATAATTGACTCTAAAATAATCATACTCGCCTGCTGTATCTATACTACCTGCTGTGGTGCTTCTTCTTCCTACGAGTATCGCATCGTCTATTGGGTGATTATCTGGTGTTGCAGATACTCTGTCGCCTGCTCTTGTGTTGTCTAAGTTGATTTCGACAAATCTGACGTTTAAAACATAATCTCCAGTACCATTTGGCTCAATATGTCTAACTTTTATATAGTATGTGCCACTAGTTAGTGGTCCCAAAGTTCTCATATTGTGCCCATCGCCTTGTATGTCTGCATTAGCTAAAACACGATTATTAGAAGTGCTGCTAAGTAGATACTCAAACACATCTTCGCCAGTTGAGTTTATAGTCAGCATGCCAGTGCTTGGCAAAATAATTTTAAATAAATCTTCATCTCCAATTGTCCCAATACGCCCTGCTACGCTACTATTTAGTGCTATTGTTGCGATACCAACTACATGATCATCGTCTTGATATCCTTGTTGTATCTGTGGTGCTGGTTGTTGATTATTTCCAGCTTGTGGTATAGAATGTGTTGGTGAAGCGTTATTAGAAACAAAACGAACATTTATCGCATAATCACCGGTTCCATTTGGTTCCATGTGCCTCACTTTTATATAGTATTGTCCGGCAGAAAGTCTTAAGATTGTTGTAATATCGTTCCCGTTGCCATGAACACCTGCGTTTGCTATAGTGCGGCGATTGCTGTCAAGTAGATACTCAAATGTATCCTCACCAGTTGAGCTTATAGTCAGCATGCCAGTGCTTGGCAAAATAATTTTAAAATAATCTTCATCTCCAACTGCATCAATACGCCCTGCTGCGCTACTATTTAGTGCTATTGTTGTGATACCGCTGACATGGTCATCATCTTGATATTCTGGTGTTTGATTATCTTCAGTTGGTGCTGGCGTTGGCGGAACATTATTTGAAACAAAACGAACATCTAATGTATAGTCGTTTGTAATGTGACCATAATAGTTTTTCACTTTTATGTAATATGTCCCAGCCTCTACATCTCTTGATATCCTAAAGTTGCGATTATTGGCACCGCCGTCTGTATCATCGTTGTTGTCTATTACTGTATCATCTGTATTCAAAAGAAAACCAACCATATCATATGAGCCGATTGAATTTATCATCAAAGTGCCAGCAGTTGGTAGAATAACTTCAAAATAATCCTCTTCATTTGGTATATCAATACGCGATGGTGTGGAGCTATTTGGTGTTATATGTATTCTATTATTTGTATTGTCGGCAAAGGCACTAACTGTCTGTTGTGCAGGTGGTGTAACACTTGTACTAGTTGTATTGTCTGGCGTGAAATCAAAACTCACAGTGTAGCTGCCATTGTTTGTTCCAGCAGTTTTTCTGATATTTATATAATACACTCCGTTATCTAATTGCCGTTCAATTTTAAAGTTATATCCATCTCCAGAACGCTCATCCCATGTTATGTGATTTCCAGCATGGTCGTATAGTATTCCAGTCATATTATTTGTTCTCATAGTATTTTGACCGATTGATTCTATTTTTAATGTCCCAGCTTGTGCCAGTTCAATTTTGAAATAATCATTATCATCGTCAATTTCTATTGCGCCAGTTTTCATAGCTTGATTTGTGGATGGAACTAACACTACAGAAGTTGCACTGGCCATGTCATCGCCATGGTCATCAATCGGTGTGGTTGGTGTTGGTGTTGGTGTCGTGATTGGTTGGACTTGAGCGTCTGGTGTGAAACTCGTCACGATATTATAATCGTGTGCACTTCTGAAATCTATATTTTGTACTTGAATATAGTACCTCTCATTTGCTTCGAGGTGAATAGCAATATTAAAATCCAAGCCTTCACCATCGTTGTCATTGCCAGCTACTTGTGTTCCACTGCTATCAAAAATATGCCCTACCATATTTGAGCTACTTTGAGAATAAACTTCAAGGGTGCCGGCTCTATTAGTATTTATCTTGAAAAAGTCAACATCTCCAGCTACTTCTATACGTCCTGCTTGCCTGCTGTTTCGCTGAACCAATGTTGCAAGTTCGCCATCTACAAAAGCACCATTTACTATGCCTCCTAAGTAGCTGACATGGTCATCTTGAACTTGTGGTGCTGGTGCTGGTTGTGTTGATACATTGGCACTTGCAGAGAAATTAACTCTGATGTAGTAATTATTTACCGCATATTGATTGTAGTTCCTGACTTTTATATAATACATACCGGCTTGCACTTCACTATAAATTCTAAAGTTGCTACCAACACCGTCGTCGTCATTGGCTGTTATTCGCTCGCCTATTCTATTTAGAAGGTAGCCTACCATATCTGCTGTTCCGGTTGATGAGACTATCAACACTCCTCTATTTGGCACTATTATTTGGAAATAATCGTTATCAGATGATACTCCTATTGAGCCAGATGTTGTGCTATTGATACCTACTGGTGTAGCTGTTTGTATGTTATGACCATGGTCATAACCAAAAGCCAATGACAAAAACATTGTGAATATTGCTAAATTTTTCATAATCTTCCCTTTTATTACTTTTTAAAAGTATTTTAGATATTTTATCGCTATAAACTTAAATCAAACTTAAACAAAACAGGGAAAATATGTATATTTTTTAATCAATTCAACCCAACAGCCTGACGAATAGTCTCTAACTTTTTAGTTGCTTTTGCTTTTGCTTTTGCAGCTCCACTTTGTAGCATATGCTCAACTTCATCTGGGTTTTTTAAGTAGTGTTCTCTTTTGTTTTTATATGCTGCAAAATATTTTTGAACTATTTCATACAAAGTTTGTTTGAAGTGTCCGTATCCCTCTGTTTTGTTTATATATCTTTGTTGGAGTTGTATCAGTTCATTTTTGCTCATAAAAAGCTCACAAAGTTTGTATATGCTACAAGTTTTATAATCTTTTGGCTCGTGTATGCCCTTGCTGTCGGTTTTTATATTCATGATTTGTTTTTTTAGTTTTTTTTCAGTGTCAAACATATTTATGGTATTGTTATAACTTTTTGACATTTTTGCTCCATCGGTTCCTATGACTGTCTGTGTGTTTTGTTCTATCTTTATTTTTGGTATCGTCAAAATATCTCCAAACCTGTCATTAAATGTAGTTGCTATATCTCTACACATCTCTATATGTTGAGTTTGATCTTTGCCTACTGGCACTATGTTTGCGTCAAATAGTAGTATATCTGCTGCCATGAGCACAGGATACGAAAACAGTCCGTGTGATGATTTGATACCTTTGGCTACTTTATCTTTGTAACTATGACCTCGTTCAAGCATAGCCATAGGCGTGAGTATGGATAGTATCCAATACAACTCAAGCACTTGTGGCACATCGTGCTGGCGATAAAATATAGCTTTGTCTGGATTTAAACCAAGGCTCAAGAAGTTAACCGCCGTGTCAAATATATTTTGTCTCAAAATATCTTTGTCTTTGACCGAAGTCATAGCATGATATGAAGCGATAAAAGCAAAAAGCTCTCCGCTATCTTGCGATGATATTATAGGCTTTACTGCCCCAAAATAGTTGCCTATATGCATAGCTCCAGATGGCTGTATGCCGCTTAAAATTCTCATATCACACCTTTTATAAACTCTATTTCAAGCTTTATCATATCATCAAAAGTTTCTGCCCTGCTTATACATCTGTCCGCTCCACCTTGCACTGCTACTTGCACTGCTTTGCCTCTTGTGTTGTAGTTGCTTGACATCGTATAGCCATATGCTCCTGTGTCATTGATTATCACCAAATCTCCACTTTTTGTCGCTGGAAACTTGATATTTTTTGCAAAAAAATCCCCACTTTCACATACTGGCCCCACTATACTACATAAACTACCTTGAGTTGTTTTACCATATAAATTAATTTTATGTGCTTCTTGATACAATGCCGGGCGAATAAAATCATTCATAGCAGCATCTACTATGACAAATCTTTTGCTTTCGTTTGTTTTTTCATACAAAACTTTTGTGAGCAGATAGCCACTTTGTCCTACTATATATCGCCCTGGCTCTGCGACAATAGTCACATCAAGTCCGTGAAGCTCATCTAATATCATTTGTGAATAGTCCGTCATGTTTATAAGTTTTTCATCTGTGTATTTGATAGCTAGTCCACCACCTACATCAAAAAACTTTATATCTATATCAAGTGCTTTTAGATTTCTAGCAAGATTGGCAACTATGGCAACTGCATCGCGGATAGGTTGTAGCTGGGTTAGTTGGCTTCCTATATGCATATGCACCCCTATAGGTTCTAAGTATTTGCTGCTTTTGACATATATATATAACCGTTTAGCCTCGTCTATGTCTACTCCAAACTTGTTTTCGTGAAGTCCTGTTGATATATAGCTGTGAGTTTTTGGGTCTATGTTTGGGTTTATTCGCACAGATATTCTAGCTTTTTTACCTAGTTTTTTAGCTACTTGTTCTACGCAGATTAACTCTTGAGAGCTTTCTATGTTGACCAAAAGTATATCTTGTAGCAGAGCAAACTCTATCTCGCTGTCCTTTTTGCCGACACCTGAAAATATAATTTTATATGGTTTGATGCCAGCACATATTGCTCGTCTTATCTCGCCTACACTTACACAGTCCGCTCCAGCTCCTGTATTGCCTAGATGCTGTAGTAAACTTAAGTTTGAGTTTGCTTTGACTGCATAACATACGAGTGATTTTCGTGCTTTAAATGCCATCTTTAGTTCGTCGTATTTTTTTGAGATATTGTCAAAATCATACACAAAACATGGAGTGCCATATGTTGAGGCAATTTTCTCAAAGTCCATATTCACTGAGTGTCGCCTTTGTTTTCAAACTCTTTGTCTATCTCATCTTGGTATTTTTCTTGGTATGTCATCATGGCTACTCTTAATTCATGAATAAACTCTTCTGGCACATCGTCATCGCAACCCCACTGAACTTCAATATCGTTACCATACTCTGCACCCATTTGTTCTATATTTTGTGAAAATAATTCTAAGTCATCGCACTTTTTTATTTTGTTTTGCATAGTATCAGCTAACTCTATATACCAATTTTTTTCATCTTCCAATTTTTGAATCGCTGTAAATTTTGCACTCATAACCTATCGCCTTATTTATTGTTTATGTGGCATTATAGCTAACTTTTATAAAATTATAGTATAATGTCATTTTTAAGGAGAATTTTTGGTAGATAAATGGTTGGAAAATATAAAAAAATGCAAGTCATCAACTAACCTTGACGATATTCGCATAAAGATATTAGGCAAAAATGGGGAACTTACAAATATGTTTGCCGATATGAAAAATATACCAAATGAAAACAAAAAAGAGTTCGCAAAAAATCTCAATGAACAAAAAATAAACATAACCAAAGCTATTGAAGGCAGAAAAATATCACTTATCAAACAAGAAACAAAAAGAAAACTCAAATCATCGGCTATAGATGTCTCAAAATACAATATGCCGCCTGATATAGGTGCGTTGCATCCTATAACTTCAACTATGAATCAAATCATAAACTATTTTACATCCTTAAACTACGAGGTTATAGATGGGCCACTTATTGAAGATGACTTTCACAACTTTGAGGCTTTGAACTTACCTACATATCACCCTGCGCGTGATATGCAAGACACTTTTTATTTTAATGACAACAAACTTCTTCGAACACATACATCGCCAGTGCAAATACGCACCATGCTAACACAAAAACCGCCTATTCGTATGATAGCTCCGGGCAAAGTATTTAGACGAGATTTTGATATCACTCACACTCCTATGTTCAATCAAGTTGAAGGTTTGGTAGTTCAAGATGAAGGGCATATATCTTTTGCAAATCTAAAACACACTATGCAAGAATTTCTTATAAATATGTTTGGAGATGTAGATATACGCTTTAGGCCATCATTTTTTCCCTTTACTGAACCGTCTGCTGAAGTTGATATATCTTGTCCATTTTGCCAGCAAAAAGGTTGCCAAATATGCTCTAAAACTGGTTGGCTTGAGGTGTTGGGTTGTGGAGTTGTTGATCAAAATGTATTTGAAAAAGTTGCTTTAAAAAATTGTAGTGGTTTTGCTTTTGGATTAGGAGTAGAGAGATTTGCTATGCTTTTGCATAAAATACCCGATTTGAGAACTCTTTTTCAAAGTGATGTCCGATTGTTGAGGCAGTTTAGATGATAGTTACAAGATATTGGCTACAAGAGTTTATAGATATAAACGATATAAACGATAAAAAATTGTGTGAAGGTCTCAATACAATTGGGCTCGAAGTAGATAAAATAGATAAAATTACTATACCAAAAGGTGTCGTAGTAGGATATGTCAAAGATTGCAAAAAACATAAATCTGCTGATAAACTTTGGGTATGTCAAGTAGATATAGGAGATGAAAACCTACAAATAGTTTGCGGTGCTAAAAATATAGCAAAAGATATTTATGTGGCAGTCGCTACCATAGGCACAAAACTTAGCGAAAATTTTATCATAAAAAATACTACCTTAAGAGGCGAAAACTCATCTGGTATGATATGTAGCGCAAATGAGATAAACCTACCAAAAACAAACGATGGTATCATGATTTTAGACAACTCAATAGGCAAACTTGATATAGGTGCCGAACTTCAAAATTATAAGTTGTTAAATGATACAATCATAGATATAGAGCTTACTGCAAATAGAGGCGATTGTATGAGCATATATGGTGTTGCGAGAGATTTGAGTGTCTATCTTGACATCAAGCATCCTTGTTTTGATACAACTATAAAGTATACAAACAAAGCTGTAGGTCAAGTTCTCTCAATACAAGATGAAAAAGATATTGATGCAAATATAGTGTTAAGTTCAGTAGATGTTAAATCATTTAAATCAAAACTGCTATACGACATAAGAACATCTGTCGCAAATTGTTACGATAAAAATATATATAAAAACATCGCTTCTTATGCTACACATAGTGTTGGTGTGTTGTATGATATGATATCAGAAAAACTCAAACAAAACAAACTTGGATTGTCAGCAATAGATATCAAAAAAGACAAAGATGGTTTTGATAGTATATACAGCAAGGAAAAAATCACAACTATTGGCATAAACACAAACACACCAGATATCTCACAAATACAAAAAGATGAGATAAACATAGCTGTGGTCTCTTTTTATATAAATCCTGACACAATAAACAAATTGGTATTTGAGAAAAAAATAAAAACAGACGATATATACTACAAAAGTTCTCGCGGAAGCGAACCAAATCTAAATTTTGGCACCAAATACTTACACAAAATTTTGCACACTTGTGGTGCCGATATACATAGTGGTCTAAAAAAATCAAATAAAAATAAGCCGATAACTATTCTAAAAATTGACATAAATAGCATTAACAAAATTATAGGTCAAGACATATCAAAGCAAACAATTATACAATTGTTGGAAAATTTACAATTTATTATAAAACCACTATCTGAAACTCTTTTTGAAATGACTGTGCCATACTGCAGAACCGACATAAAAAACATCGCCGATATAACAGAAGAGATTGTGCGTATGGTTGGCATAGACAACATAAAATCAATACCTTTGAAGTTGAGCGAACAAAACAGACAAAACAAAACGATAAGCAAGTTGGATTTTTTCAATACTATTCGTCAAAAAGCAATATCGGCTGGATTTTACGAACAAATAAGTTTTCTTTTTGTGCAAAAATCAAAAGCTCTTAAATACGGTTTTGATACTATAGACAATAAAAAGGAGCTATCAAATCCTATCAGCCAAGAGTTAGATACCACAAGAACCACTCTTTTGCTCAATTTACTTGATGGAGTTAAACTAAACTACAATCAGGGTTTAAATAGTGTTGCATTGTTTGAGATAGGCGAAGTATATGACAAAAATCGCGTCCAAACGAATGAGTTGTCTTTTGTTTTTAGTGGCTACAAAGATATGCCAAATATTCAAAACAAAAGCAAACCATCGAAAATAAATATTAGTGCTTTTGTGCAAAAAATTTCAAATATCATAGGTCAATTTGAGTTAATTGCTACATCAAGCATACCAAATAATCTATGTCACCCATACAATTGTGCTGATATCATCGTAAAAAATCAAAAGATAGGTTTTTTAAGTGAGCTTGATTTAGATGTGAAAAATGAGTTTGGTATCGACGATACATATATAGCATGCATAAAATTAGACAAATTAGCTAAACAAAAAATAGTAGTCAAGCCGTATTCAAAATTTCAGAGTGTTTATAGAGATTTGAGTATCGTAACACCAAAAAGTATGCCATATATTGATATATCAAATACAATAAAAAATTTAAACATAAAAGAGATAATTAAATTTAATATCATAGACTTATACACAGATAAAAAACTCAAAACAAACGAAAGCTTGACTATAAGATTTTTGCTCCAAAACCAATACAAAACTATGAGTGAAAATGATATCTTGGCAATTATGCAAAAAATTTTACAACAATTGGAACAAAAATTGGAACTTCGTATTAGATGACAAACCTAAAAATAAGGAAATTAAAAAAACCTTTTGGTATAACCATACAAGATATAGCAAGTGACAAATCAATATCGCATAGGTGTGTGATATTTAGTTTGTTTAGTGATAAACCATCAACTATATTTAACTTTCTTTTAGCTCAAGATACACAAGATAGTTTAAACATAGCAAAAAAACTTGGTGCTGTAGTGGAAATAGATGAAAATAAAACAACCATAACTCCACCTACAAATATATTGCAACCAGATGAACCATTGTATTGTGGCAATGCTGGCACAGCTATACGATTGTGGGCTGGATTTTTGAGTGGTTGTGAAGGCAAATTTATACTTACAGGAGATGAATACTTATTGAAACGCCCTATGAGTAGAGTTGTCAAGCCACTTTGCAATATAGGAGCAAACATAAAAGACCTTGCTGGTTTTGCTCCGCTTACTATCCTGGGAAATACACACTTAAAAAATTTTAGTTTCCATAGCGATATTGATTCGGCACAAATTAAATCTGCTATGATTTTAGCATGTATAAAAGGTGGTCAAAACTCAACATACAAAGAAAATAATCTCACAAGAGATCACACTGAAAGGATGCTTGATTGTATGGGTGCGAATATCAAAACTGAAAATGGAAAAATAATTATAAGTCCCACAAAAAAGCCGTTGCGGCCACTAAATATCACTATACCTGCTGATCCTTCATCTGCTTTTTTCTTTGCTGTAGCGGCGACTATCGTTCCAAATAGTCAGATTGTTTTGAAAAACATATCTTTAAATCCTACGAGAATTGAAGCATATAAGCAGCTTGAAAATATGGGAGCAGATATAACATATATAAATAAAGAGAACACATATGAACCAATAGGAGATATAATAGTCAAGCATAGCTCTCTTGTGGGTATAACTATAAGCGACAACATAGCTTGGCTTATCGATGAATTGCCTGCTCTCGCCATAGCTATGAGTATAGCAAAAGGTAAAAGTGTAGTCAAAAATGCAAAAGAGTTACGAGTAAAAGAGAGTGATAGAATTAGCAGTATCATAAACAATTTAAAGCTTTGTGATATTTGCTGTGAAGAGTTTGACGATGGCTATGAGATACAAGGTAGCGGGAAGTTTCAAAAAGCTACTATAAACTCACACGGAGACCACAGGGTTGCTATGAGTTTCGCTATAGCTGGATTATTAAGCGGTATGGATATAGAAGATACTGACTGTATATTGACATCATTTCCAAACTTTAGGTCTATCTTGAGGAGTTTGTATCAAGATTAAATTAGCTTCTCATTATGGTTTTTGTTTTGGTGTCAAAAGAGCTATAAATATAGCACAAAAACACAAAAGTAGTAAAACATTGGGGCCGCTTATTCACAATCAAAAAGAGATAGATAGACTAAAAAATAATTATGACATAAGCTTACATCAAAATATAAACGAAGTTAAACAAAACGATACCATAATCATAAGAACTCACGGTATAACAAAAGATAACATACAGCAACTCAAAACAAAAGATGCCGATATCATTAATGCTACTTGCCCATATGTAACAACTCTACAAAATATAGTCAAGAATATAGATCAAAACATATATTCTGTAGTAATATTTGGCGACAAAAATCACCCTGAAGTCCAGGGTGCCAAAAGCTGGGCTTCAAATCTCGATGATATATATGTAGTTTTATCAGCCGATGAATTTGAAAATATAACCTTCAAAAAAGACAAAATAGCAATAGTAGCACAAACAACGAGAAACAAACAAAACTACCTCAAAATAGTAAATAAGCTCATACTAAAATATAAAGAAGTGCTTGTATTTAATACTATTTGTGATGCAACTTTACAAAATCAGGATGCCACATACGAGCTATCTAAACAAACAGATATTATGCTCATAATCGGGGGAAAAAACTCATCAAATACTAAACAACTTTTTGATATAGCTTTAAGCAACTGTGCAAATAGTTATCTTATTGAAGATGAGAAAGAGCTACAAGATGTTTGGTTTGAAAACAAAAAAATATGTGGCATAACTGCTGGGGCATCTACACCAAATTGGATTATAAACAACATAATAGAAAAACTAAAGGACAAATGTGAATAATATAACACAAATACTTGAACAATTGGCAAGCGAAAAAGGTTTGCAAACATCGCAAGTCGAATTAGCTTTGATAGAATCTATGATAAAAGTAGCAAAAAAACTGGGCGACCATACTCTTGAATACGGATCAGATATAGACAAAGAAAATGACAAGCTAAATCTATATCAAAAGATAGAAGTAGTAGCAAGCGATGATATCAGGATTAGTGGCGAAGTATTAGACGAGTATGAAAACCTTATCAATGCTGAGAATTTTATTGTTCTTGATGACGCTTACAAATTAGACAAAAATTTAGAAATAGGTGATTTTCTCCAATACGATATGGAGTTTGAACATATGGGTCGCAATGCTTCAAGTTATCTATATAGCGAACTAGAATATAGACTTCAAAAACACATAAGCGACAATATATTTGATAAATATAGATCAAAAGTTGGAACACTTGTCAATGCAGTTGTGACAAATATTGACAAAGAAGAAAATACATTTGTAAATATTGCCGAAGTTCGCGGTGTTTTAAATAGGAAAAATAGAATAAAAGGTGAAAAATTTAAAGTAGGCGATACTGTTCAAGCTGTTGTAAAGTCTGTGCGTATAGACAAAATTTTTGGGCTTATTATTGATCTGTCAAGAACCAGTCCAAAATACCTTGAAGCCTTGTTGGTGCTTGAAGTGCCAGAACTTAAAGACAATAAACTCAACATAGAAGCCATAGCAAGAATACCGGGTATTAGAGCTAAAATAGCAGTGTCATCTCTTGACCCAAATACAGACCCAATTGGTTCTATTGTTGGAGTAAAAGGTGTGAGAATAAATGCGGTAAGTGCCGAACTAAATGGCGAAGGAATTGACTGTATCGAGTATAGCCCTATTTTAGAAAAATTTATAAGCCGAGCCATGTCTCCGGCTAAAATTGAAAATGTCGTTGTGTCAGAGGAGCAGATCATAAAAGAAGATGGATACAAAAAAACCATCAACAAAGCAACTTTGACGATATCTCAAGACGAAAAAAGCAAAGCTATCGGCAAAGCAGGTGTCAATATAAGATTGGCAGGTATGCTTACAAAATGTGACATAGATATACATACCATAGAATCTACCACTAAAAGTAGTGGTGAAAATACAAGTACCAAAGACGAAGCACCATCAAAAGATACTTCAGAACTTGAAGCTATATTTAAAAGCTAAATAAAACTTAAAACCCATAAATAGCTGGAAATATCACAAGTGTACATAACACTATCATTTGCAATATTATAAATGGCATGACACCTTTGTATATATCTGTTGTTTTGATATTTTGTGCTACACCTTTGAGATAAAACAGCGAAAATCCAAACGGCGGAGTGAGAAACGAGCTTTGTAAGTTCATAGCTATAAGTATAGCAAACCATATAGGGTCTATACCTATAGTCTCACTTATAGGCAAAAGTATTGGCACTACTATATATGATATCTCTATAAAATCTATAAAAAACCCAAGCACAAAGATGATAAGCATACTAAGGATTATAAACCCCCACTTTTCGCCAGGCAACCCAGTCATCAGCTCTTCTACTATAGTGTCAGCACCTGTATATACAAATACAAGTGAAAAAGCAGTCGCTCCTATAAGTATAGCAAACACCATGGAGGTTATCTTGACTGTCTCTTTTGAGCTCGATTGAAGCAAATCATAGTTTAGCTCTTTGTAGATATAAGCCAAAATAAGTGAGCCTACAGCTCCTACAGAGGCGGATTCTGTAGGGGTGGCAATGCCTGCAAATATAGAACCTAACACTAAAAATATCAAAAAAAATGGTGGTATTATAGCTTTAAGTGCGACTATTATTTGTTCTTTTTTATTTAGGCTGTTGTCTTGTGGCAAAGCTGGTGCCACATCTTTGTCCATGTGGGATATTACCAGTATATACAAAATATATATTCCCACCAACACCACAGATGGTATCACAGCAGCTTTAAATAGATCACCCACTGCTACACCAAACACATCGGCTAGGATGATAAGTATGATAGATGGTGGTATTATCTGTCCCAAAGTTCCACTAGCACATATAGTGCCACATGCAAACGGTTTGTCGTAGTGGTATTTGAGCATGACAGGTAGCGATATCACACCCATAGCCACGACAGATGCCCCAACTACTCCAGTGCTAGATGCTAGCATGGCTCCTACTATGACTGTAGACACAGCGACACCGCCACGAATCTCGCCAAATATCGTTCCCATGGCTTCAAGCAATCTTTGGGCTAAGTTTGACTTTTGTAGCACGATACCCATAAAGATAAACAGAGGAACTGCCATCAGTATTTTGTTTGTCATGATGCTGTATATACGAAATGGCATCTGTGAAAAAAGCAAGTTAAACTCTTCTAAAAACAGCACTATATCAAAACCACCATTAGCAGTTATCTCTACAAAAGCCGATATACCACCAAACAGCAGTGCCACAGCCCCAAAAGTCCAAGCTACAGGATAGCCCAAACTCAATGCAAACAAAGCAAAGCCAAACATATATATACCTATCATTTTTGCTCTTTAAGTTTCGTTATATTTGTTTTTATATACAGCAATGACATTGCAAATATAAAAGCAAACGATAACGGTATCATAAATTTGATAATCCACCTATGAGTTAGACCACCCGGGTCTTCGCTGATCTCGCTATAATCGTATGCATCATACACAAAATCATAAGAATCAAACACTATAAACAGAGCAAATGGTATGAGAAAAGATATCGTGCAAAATATATTGATATATGCTTTTGTCTTTGGGGTATGGTTGTCGTATAAAAAATCAACCCTCACATGAGACTCTTCGTTGATAGCATATGATATACCAAACAAAAACATAATAGCAAACAAATGCCACTCCATCTCTTGGAGCCATATAAAAGTGGTGCTAAAAAAATATCTCAGCACCACATCAAAAAATACATTGACAATCATAAGCAACAGCACAATAGTTGTGAAGTCACCTATGAATTTATGAAACTTTTTCAAGATTTCTTATTTTAAGCTATCTGTAGTCTGGATATAACCATATTCACCCATCTTTGACCATGCTCTGGCTTTTTTGATATAGGCTTGTTGGTTGATGTAAATCTCTTTAAATAGTTTATTTTCACTAGCATATTTGTTGAACACTTCTGTTGTAGCATCTTTCATCTTTTGCATCACTGGCTGTGGAAACGACTTGACCTTGATATCTGGAAACTCTGTTTTCATCTTTGCCCATGCTTCGCTTGATGCATGGAAGTTTTCATAATACATATCACTAGCACTGGCTTTCATAGCAGTTATAAGTATATTTTGATAAGCTTTTGGCAACTTTTCAAATGCCTTTTTGTTTACCATAAACTGCATCTCACTAGCTGGCTCATGCCAACCAGTGTAATAATAAGGTGCTACTTTGTGGAAGCCCATCTTTATATCCATACCTGGTCCTACCCACTCTAAAGCATCAATTGTGCCTCTATCAAGCGATGTATATAGCTCACCTGCTGGTATATTGGTCACACTTACTCCTAGTTTCGCCATAACTTCACCTGCAAGACCTGGAATCCTCATCTTGATACCTTTTAGGTCATCTGCAGTTTTTATCTCTTTTTTGAACCAACCGCCCATCTGGACTCCTGTGTTGCCTCCTGGAAAGTTTAGGATACCAAATCTGTCATAAACTTTGTTCATGTATTTCATACCATCGCCATAATAAAACCAACTGTATTGTTCTTTCATAGTCATACCAAATGGAACAGTAGTAAACCATATCGTGTTGATATCTTTGCCTTTCCAATAATACGAACCACTATGTCCTATCTCGTATTGTTTGTTTTTGACAAAATCCAATATACCCAAAGCCGCCTTGTGCTTCTCTTTGCCATGCAGCTCTATCTTAAAGTTACCATCGGTCATATCGCTTACCATCTTTGCTAGATTGTGTGTAGGCGATGCTAGAGGTGTCAAAGTAGAAGGCCATGTCATAGCTAGTTTCCATACTACCTTTTTGGTCTCTTTTTTTGCCACTTGTTTAGCTTCCTGTTTCACAGGAGCCGCACTTTGTTTGGTCTCGTTAGTTGGCTTGTCGCCACAACCTGTAAATACCAATCCTACTAATAGAAATGATATCACCATCAAATAAATCTTTTTCATATTTTTCCTTTTGTATATTTTGTATATTTTTTATCTTTTTTTGATATTGTTATCTTTTAACAACAAATTATAACAAATAAAAATAAATTTTAGCCGTATTTTATTGTTCTGGAGAAAAATAATCAGTTTTTTGTCGTGATAGTTGATTTTTAATATTTTTAATATTTTGATGGTCACCAGAAATATAGCCATATATGACACTTTGTCCCTTGTATTTTAGTGGCTTGGCAAATGCTGGAGCTTCTAGCATATTGTCTGTGTTGTAGCTCTCTTCTTTGAGCGACAAATCGTTACCTAGCACACCATTTATATTTCTAGCTATACTATCTGCTAACACAAGCGACGGTAGCTCTCCACCAGTTAAGACATACGAGCCTATACTAAACACTTCAGCTGCATATCTCTCCAATACTCGCTCGTCCACTCCTTCATATCTGCTTGATACGAAAACTATCGTCTCTTTTGTCGCCAATCTTTTAGCATCGTTTTGTACATATTTTTTACCACATGCTGACAAAAATAGGATATGACAACTATCGTAAGTTGCTATGATATCGTCAAGACAATCAAAAAGTGGCTGGACTGTCATAAGCTGACCTGCTCCACCTCCACATAGTTTGTCATCAACCTTTTTGTGCTTGTTAGTAGCATAATCTCTTGGATTATAAAATTTTACATCTATAAGCCCATCTTTGATAGCACGACTCAATATGCTATCTTTAAAATACGGCTCTATGAGATTTGGAAATATTGTTACAAATATATATATCAACTATCTAAACTTTTGATAAACTCTAAACACATATTCACCCCAACTCCGCTGGCTCCGTGCGGATTGACTCCCCAAATCTCTTGGACAAATGATGGTCCGGCTATATCGCAGTGTAGCCATTTTCGTTTATATTTTTCTTCTATAAACTCACTCAAAAACAACCCAGCAGTCAAGGCACCACCATATCTTGATGAAGCTGTATTTGATATGTCGGCTATCTCACTTTTTAGTTGTTTTTTTAAATATCTGTTAAAAGGCAAAGAGGTTGCATATTCACCACAAATTAAAGCGCTTTTGACCATGCGGTGCATAAGTTTATCGTTGTGTCCCATTATGCCAGTAGTGTAGCTACCAACTCCCACTACACATGCCCCTGTCAAAGTAGCAAAATCTACCATATAGTCAATATCGTTTATACTATCTTGAGCATAACACAAACAATCGGCCAAAACTAATCTGCCTTCAGCATCTGTATTTTTCACTTCTATAGTTTTACCATTTTTTGCTTTTAGCACATCGTCTGGCTTGTAGGCATCGCCACCTATCATATTTTCTACTGCACCTATTATACCGTGTATCTCATATGGCAACTTCAATTTTGCACACACATTCATAAGTCCCATGACAACGCCTCCACCACTTTTGTCGCTTTTCATATTGACCATATAGTCAGATGGCTTCAAACTTAAGCCTCCGCTGTCGTATGTAAGACCTTTGCCTACGAGGACTATTTTCTTTTTTGCATTTTGAGGTTTGTATGTCAGATGTATCAGCTTTGATTCGTGTCTGCTAGCTCGTCCAACTGCGCCTATAGCTCCCATACCGTGTGAAATGAAAAAATCTTCGCCCTTCACATCGCACAATATATTGTTTTCTTTTGCTATTTGCTGTGCTTTTGTCGCCATAATTTTTGGATAAAAGTCTTCTGGAGTTGTATTTACAATATCGCGAACCATATTTATACTTTTTGCTATGTTTTGATTATCTATTATCTCTTGCTCCTTTATTGTATTTGATATTATATTCAATGTTAGACTTTTTTGAGTTTTTTTGCTTTTATATCTATCAAACTTATAAAATCCCAACATAGCACCCAGCACTACTTCACTATGATTACTATCTATACTTATGTGTGCTTTTGTATAGTTTGTAGCCAAAATCTTTCTCGTAGATATTGCTAACCCTACTTTGATATTTTGCTGTGTTATCTGCTCAAACGCAACAAAAATTTTATTCTGTTCTGGCAAAAACAGTATATTCTCATCTTCAATTTTAAACTCCAATAAACTTGCCATATCTTTAATATCGTCTGGTATATTATTTATCAAGCATATTTTTATGCTATCTTTTTCAATACTTTTATTTATCTCTACTCTCATTTTTGATCCTTTTTTATCTATTTTTTATTCTAATCCACCATCATTTATATTCCAGCCAAATTATTGACAATATCATCTCTTGCTATTTGTCCGTTTGTGTTGTATTTGCTATTGCCTCCATGAAAACTCTCGCCTATTTGTGGCGATAAACTACTCCAACCTACCAAAGTATTACTATAGTTTTGTGTGCTCATGGTAGCACCTCTTAGAAAATTGTTTATATTTGTTACACTTGATATATTCCAACTTGCTAAATTTTGGTCAAAACTTGTGGCACCTCTAAACATATTTGCCATATTTGTAACTTGACTTACATTCCAGCTACTTATATCTTGGTTGAAACTCGTAGCACCATTAAACATTCTATCCATAGTTGTTATATTTGCGGTGTTCCATTTGTCTATTTTACCATTGAATGATGTAGCACCATAAAACATACTTGATGTATTTAAAACATTTGACATATTCCAATTGTTTAAATCGCTATTGAAGTTCGTAGCACCATAAAATGCCTCTTTCATATTAGTTATTCTTGAAGTGTCCCAATGGTTTATATCGGCGCTTATATTTGTAGCATTTTTAAAAGCACGCTCCATAGAAGTTGTTGATTGTAAATTGGGGCTATCTGTGGCATTTATTTGTAGATTTGAGCACCCATAAAAAACTGTGTTCATACTTTTCAAAGCTATATCGCCCCACTGTTCTATGAATATAATTTTGTCTTTTTGGCTGCTATTATTAAATTTAAAACCAGGGAATTTTCTATTTATAGTTACAATATATATGCCGGTATTTGCATAAGTATGTGAATAATTTCTTGTGGCTACACCCATATCACTACTACCATCACCCCATAGTATATCATAATCAATACCCCAGTTAACAGATGCAGATATAGTTATAGTATCGCCAGTTAATACACTCCACTTTGATATGAGAGGCTCTGCTATATTAGCTATGAATACTCTTAAGGTTGTATTTGTTTCGTTGCCTGCTTTATCTGTGGTTTTGAAAAATATTTCATAAATATTGTCTTTATTGTCATCTTTTGGTGCTTCATAATTTGGCTTTATCTTAAAGCTTAACTCACTATTTGTCTGGTTTATAATGATAAACTGATTGTCATAATTTGCACCGTCAAGGCTATATGGGCTACTTGGTAGTGCTATATTGTCGTGGGCTACTATTGTTGTGATTAATTTGATATTTTCATCTATAGTTATGTTATTGGTAGTTGTTATCACTGGGGCTGTTTTGTCATAAACTATACTGCTACTATCGGTTGTAGATGAAACTGTATTGCCTATATTTCCTTGAATATCTTCAAATCCTGTTATATTAAATGTTATATTACCCTCGATATCGCTTTCTATCATAGTAATAGTAGCATCAAATGTTGTTTCATCGCTATCGCCTCTATCACCTATACTCGTTACTCGCCCTGATATTGTAGCATTTATTGTAGATACATTAAGAGGTTCTGTGCTATTAAACTTCACCTTTATTGCATCACTCTCTTTGGCAAAACTATTTGCATTTAAAATATTGTTGGAACTTATGCTCACCATACTCAAAGTTGGTTTTTCATCATCAAATATAGTCAACATATAACTATCAGTTGTCTCAAGATAATTACTATCTGATGCTTTAGTAGCTGTGATTGTTACTACTCCTGCTTTGATAAATGCGACAAGTGAAGTAGAAGGGTTGATCGTAGCTATGGTATCATCGCTTATTTTATACGATATAGCACCACTTCCTGCTCCGTTTGTTAGTATATCTTGTGTAAATGTAGCATTGCTAATACCTACTGTTCTATCTATGTCGGCATCTATGGTTTGGGTGGCTTTATTTATACGGACTACAACAGTTTTAGTAGATATTCCTCCTGTATTAATTGCCCAAATCTCAAAAAACATCTCATCTGCACAGTTGGGAGTTCCGCTAATTTTTCCTGTAGTTGTATCAAAATTCAACCCACATGATATAGCTGGAGATATGCTCCAACTATCTACTGCATTTGGCGAACTATTTATAGGTGTCCATATAGATATTGGGGTATCAAAATTGCCATTTATAATATTTATAGAGCCTGATATATTTGGTGCTTGAACAGTGGTGGGTTGTGTATCGTTTGTATCGTTTGATGTTTTTGCGTTGTTGTATTGAGAATCTTTACTGCAAGAGTTTAGAATCAAGCTTGTTAGTATCAAAAATACAAAGCTATATCTAAAAATCATATCTTACTCCTAAAATTAAGCTATTGATAAGCTTGTGATATATTGTATCGCCTTCAACTATAGTCTTAAAATCAACTTTTAACAATCTATATGATACAAAAACCTCTGTATCTTTATAAATTATTTTGCTTAAACCAAGCTTGGCACCATACAAGGATTGCAATGAACTATCAATTTTATTTCCGTGATAATTTTTCATAGGACTACTTTGCCACTTTAGCTGACTGACTCCCAGCATTATACCCAAATATGACTTAAAGTTAGTTTCAAAAAACCTGTAGTTCAAAGAGGCATAAATGCTATCTATATCACTATTGTCAATATCTATTTTATCAAGCTCCAACTGACTATATAGCTCTTGTGTCCATCTATAACCGATACCTATTTTAAAATTTATACCATTTTCATCTAATGTATCATTTGTAAGCTTACTCTCATCTACAGTGTTTTGTATCTCAATTTTTCCCAAACCAAATGCCATATCTACAAATATATTTTGTTTGTTTGATATTTTTTGCTCTTTATGATTATTTGTATATTTTTTTGTGCTATTTATTATCTGTTGTATTTCATATTGTTGTTTTGAGATATTTTCATTTTGTTTTATTTTATTTGAACATCTTTTTATCAATTGGATTTTGATATATCCTACTTTTATGTTTCTTTTTTCGTTGTCTGTTGCGTATTTGTGTATGCATTGTTTTAATTTATCTTTATTGTCAATATAAGAGCTTTTTACATATGTCCAAGTTTTTATGTTTTGTCCAGTTTTTAATGAAACAAAACCATTTTTATCTATATTATAATATTGTTTCTTTATATATTGTTTTTTATTTTTTATTTTACACAACTAAATTTATCGCAACTTTGCACTTCAATTGTTTGCAAAAAATAAACTTGTTTGTCGTCAAAGCTATCATCTGCTACAACAACACAAATAAAATAAAAAATACAAATACATATTTCATAATCTATTTTATCTTATATTGTTAAAATTAAGTCATTTTTGGATAAAATAGCAAAAAATATGGGTGGAATATGGTGGATATAAAAAAATTTGTCAAAAATGCGATAATAGAAGATAATGGTCGAGGCGATCTCTTTTTCGACATAGCCCCAAAAGGGCGCTTTAAAGCTAGAGTTGTAGCCAAAAATGGTGGAATATTAGCTGGAGTTAAATATGCTAAAGTTTTATCAAAATCAGAAAAATTTGATTGTAAGTTTTGTCTTCTTGATGGCGATATAGTCAAAAAAGGCGACACTATAGCTATTCTTGAAGGTAAAGCTTCTATACTATTAAGCAGTGAACGAACATTTCTAAATATGCTTCAACATGCTTCTGGTATAGCTACACAAGCTTCAAAATATGCCAAACTACTTCAAAACTCAAATGTCGTTCTTTTAGATACAAGAAAAACAAGGCCACTTTTACGAAACTTTGAAAAATATGCCTCAAGAGTAGGTGGCGCTATAAATCATAGGTTGGGACTTGATGATTGTTTGATGCTTAAAGATACACATCTTAAAACAATACCAAACTTAAAAGAGTTCATGAAAAAAGCACGAAAAAGAATATCTTGGGTAACTAAGATAGAAGTGGAGTGTGAAACCTATGAACAAAGTGTTTTGTCTATGGAAGCAGGAGCTGATATAATTATGTGCGACAATATGACATACGAGCTTATAACCAAAGTATCAAAATACAGAGATAAAAATTATCCTCACATATTGTTAGAAGCAAGCGGCAACATAACATTAGATACTATAGCCAACTATCTTGATACCGGTGTAGATGCTATAAGCAGTGGCGCTATTATACACCAAGCAGTTTGGCTTGATTTTTCTATGAGATTTGATTAGCTTCATCTCTTAGAGCTATCTATATATATATTTTACATAGATTCTAATTTTTGTTTTTTCTTTAGGTGTTGGATAATCCTTGTATGCCAATTTTATAGTTTCGTAGCTACTTTTATCAAGCGCACCAAAATGACTTTTCTTTGTGATTTTTAAGTTTGATATATCACCATTGGGGTGAATATAAAACTCCACAATATTTTGCCCACTTTGTTTTGTTTTTAGCGAGATGGCAGGATATCGTAGATATCTTTGTGTTATTCGCCCTATTGTGGACAAATTGTTTTTGAGATATTTTTTTGTTTCATCATTGTAGCTAAAATACTCCGCTCCATATAGAAGTAAATATTCTCTTGTTTTGCTGTCTATATTCTTAAAATTTTTTTCGAAACTATCACTTGAAAGTTTTAATACAAGTTTATTGTCTGCTTTTGTATTGTTTTCTTCTGCTTTTATTTTTTGTTTTATATTCTCTGTTTTGTCTATGTTTTTTGTTTTTGTTTTTGTTTTTTGTTTTTTTATTATGATATCCTCTTTTTTGAGTATTACATATCCTATATTTTGTGTTTTCTTATCGTTTGGTTCATCTGTTTGTGTTGGTTTGTTTTCATTTTCAAAAGAGATTATCAGCACTATATGTAGCAGTATTGAAAAAGTTAAAAATACCCAAAACAAACGATGTTTTTTTAGTTTAGACCCCAAGAGCCACCATAGCATCGGCTACTTTTTTAAACCCAGTTATATTTGCAGCTTTGACATAATTTTTTCCAAGTTGGTGCAGTTTGGCAGTTTGGTGAATATCTTGGGATATGTTACACATGATATTTTGAAGTTTTTTATCTACTTTATTTATGCTCCATGATTGCATTGCGGCATTTTGCGACATCTCAAGTGCACTTACTGCTACTCCACCAGCATTTGCCGCTTTTGCTGGACCGAAAAGTATGTCGTTGTTCAAAAACACATCTACGGCCTGCGGAGTGCATGGCATATTTGCACCCTCTATGACTACTTTGCATCCATTTGAAAATAAATTTTTAGCATCTTTTTCATTTAGTTCGTTTTGTGTTGCGCATGGAAATGCAGCAAAACAAGCTATGTCCCATAAATTGTTTTGATTTTCTTCAAAATCCTTTATATCAATATATGTTGCTGCTTTTTTTGTTTTTGTGTATAATTTTAGACTATTTTTTCTATCTTGCTTTATACTCTTTAATAACTTTAAATCAATACCATCTTTATCATAAAGAACACCACGACTATCACTACAGCTTACTGGAATTGCCTTGAGATGATATAACTTTTGTATCGTATATGTCGCCACATTTCCACTGCCGCTTACTAAACAAATTTTGTTTTTTAGTTGTGGCATTTTGTTTAACTCTAATAATTTTTCAGCAAAATAAACAGCCCCATATCCGGTAGCTTCAGGGCGAATGTGCGAACCACCAAACAATATTTGTTTTCCAGTTAGCACCCCTTCATACAACGAAGTCATATTTTTATATGCGCCATACAAATACCCTATCTCTTTGCTTCCTACTCCAATGTCGCCAGCTGGCACATCAACTCTGGCACCTATATATCTATGAAGTTCGACCATAAAACTTTTGCAAAACCTCATAATCTCCATATCGCTTTTGTCTTTGGGGTCAAAATCACTTCCGCCTTTTGCTCCACCGAGTGGCAAGCCTGTTAGGGCATTTTTAAATATCTGCTCAAATGCTAAAAAACTCAAAATATCTTCGTTTACTGTTGGATGAAATCTAAGTCCGCCCTTATATGGTCCTAAAGTATTGTCAAACTGAACTCTATAGCCTCTATTTATTTGAACTTTGTTGTTGTCATCAACCCAAGCTACTTTAAACTTGATCACCCTATCTGGGGTTACTATTCTTTTGACTATATTGTGAGCTTCATATATTTTGTTGTTGTCAATTATAGGTTTGATTGATTCTAACACTTCTGTGACTGCTTGGAAAAAATTTGTATCTGTAGAACAGTTACTTTTTTTCAATTCTTGAATTGTTTGTTTGATATTTAAGCTCATATTAAATCCTCATATTTATTTTGTTTTTTTGCAGATAGTTTTTCAATTCTATTATGTCTATATGTTTATAATGAAACACTGACGCAGCAAGCGCAGCATCAGCTCCACACTCAAACACATCTTTAAAATGCTCCATAACCCCTGCTCCACCAGAAGCTATAACTGGTATACCTACAAGTTGCGATATTGTTTTGGTTATATTGCGTTCAAATCCACTTTTGGTGCCATCTTTATCCATAGATGTCAAAAGTATCTCACCTGCTCCTCTGTTGTATATCTCTTTTGACCATTGTATAGCATCTAAACCGGTATCTTTCCTGCCACCTTGCACAAAAACATTGTATTTGTTGTTTGGCATTTTTTTTGCATCTATTGCTATGGTGATACATTGTGAACCAAATCGTTTAGTTGCTTCATCTATAAACGATGGATTTGATACAGCACTGCTATTTAAAGATATTTTATCACACCCTACATCCAACAAACTATATATATCGTCTAATTGCCTTATACCGCCGCCTACAGTAAGCGGTATAAACACCTCTTTGGCTACTTTTTGCACTACATCTACGATAGTTTGTCTGTTTTCGTGTGATGCCCCTATATCCAAAAAAGTAATCTCATCTGCTCCTTCATCGTTGTATCGTCTGGCTATCTCTACAGGGTCGCCGGCATCTTTAAGCTCCACAAAATTTGTGCCTTTGACAACCCTGCCATTGTCTACATCTAAGCAAGGGATAATTCTTTTGCAAAAACTACTCAAAATATATCAGTCCTAAGCATAGCACCAGTGCTTGCATTTGTAACTAATGCACGGTATTGTTTGAGCCAACTTGATTTTATATCTTTTTTGATAGGTTTGAATACTGATTTTCTTTTTTCTATTGTTTTATCGCTTAAATCAACACTTAAGATATACCTATCTACATCTATATGAATTTTGTCGCCATCTTCAAGTAATCCTATCATGCCACCTTCAGCTGCTTCTGGGCTGATATGTCCTATACTAGCTCCTCTTGTAGCCCCACTAAATCGCCCATCTGTTATAAGTGCTACTTTATCGCCCAGACCTAATCCCATGATAAGCGATGTAGGTGCTAACATCTCTTGCATACCAGGACCTCCTTTTGGTCCTTCATATCGTATGACTACTACATCTCCAGCTTTGACTTTGCTATCAAGTATGCCTTTTATCGCTTCATCTTGACTATCAAAGCATACTGCCGTGCCTGTAAATACTCGCTCACCTATTATGCCAGCGGTTTTGATGACAGCACCTTGTGGGGCTAAGTTGCCATACAATATCGCCAAGCCACCAACTTGACTATAAGGGTTATTTATAGGTCGTATTATATTTGTATCTTTTATGGTTGCATTTTGTATTCTTTGTTTCAAAGTTTGCCCTGTAATTGTGAGATTGTCTATAAGCACACCATTTCTTTCATCTCTTTTATCCATCTCGCTCATCACTGCATCTACACCACCAGCTTTGTCAATATCTTGCATATGAATAGTTGTAAGAGATGGTGATATTTTAGCAATATGTGATACTTTTTTTGATATTTTGTTTATATCTTCAAGACAAAAGTTTGTTTTTGCTTCTTGGGCTATAGCCAACATATGAAGCACGGTGTTGCTACTTCCACCCATAGCCACATCTACGGCAAAAGCATTTCTTATGGCATTTTCGTTCAAAATATTTGTAATATTGTATTTTTCTTTTTGCTCTTTTTTCATTTTGGCTATTTCACAAATTCTTTTTGCAGTTTGTCTATAAAGCTCTTCTCTTTTTTTGGTCAAAGCCAATATCGTGCCATTGCCACTAAGGGCTATACCCATAGCTTCCATAAGTGTATTCATACTATTTGCTGTAAACATACCACTACACGAGCCACCACTAGGACAAGCATTGCACTCTATATCTGTAAGCTCCTCTTCACTTATCTCTCCTGCTTCAAATTTCCCAACAGCTTCAAAGGCAGTAGATAAATCAATAGGCTCACCATCTTTTGTATAGCCTTTTGCCATAGGACCACCACTTACAAAAGCAGTAGGCACATCAACCCTCAAAGCACCCATGATCAT
The DNA here is from genome assembly GCA_003643835.1 of Campylobacterota bacterium. Classification (GTDB taxonomy): domain Bacteria; phylum Campylobacterota; class Campylobacteria; order Campylobacterales; family Arcobacteraceae; genus B24-G6. The sequence goes on along the minus strand of QMKX01000007.1, from coordinate 36,368 downwards.
ACCAGGGACTATTTTATCGCAATTTGGCACAGCTATCATGGCATCTAATTTATGAGCGTTCATCACGGTTTCTATACTTGAAGCTATAAGCTCACGGCTAGGAAGCGAGAAAAGCATACCATCATGACCCATGGCTATGCCATCATCTACCCCTATAGTATTAAACTCAAATGGCACACAACCATTTGCTCTTATCTCGTCTTTGATAATATCACTTACTTTATCTAAGAAAAAATGCCCTGGAATTATCTCTATAAAAGAGTTAGCTACCCCTATAAATGGCTTATCAAAATCATCATCTTTCAAGCCAGTAGCCCTAAATAAACTCCTATGTGGAGTGCGATTGTGCCCTTTTTTTACTTCATCGCTTCGCATATATTTACCTTTTTTATTATTGTATCATAATAATATGAAACTTTTAAGTTTTTATGATAAAATAGAAAAAATAGATTGTTTTTAAATCTATTTGAAAGCCAAAAGGTGTGATATGACATTTTTTTATGACAAAAATAGCCATTTTAACTTAGCAAATATTATAACATTTTTTAATATATCTTCAGGTGTGATGGCTATATATTTCATAACACACTGTGAGTTTCTCGGTGCTACCTTGTTTGCTTGGGCTAGTGGTGCATTTGATATACTTGATGGCAAGGTAGCACGAAAATATAACCTATCGACCGCTTTTGGTATCCAGCTTGATAGTTATGCTGATTTTTTATCTTTTGTCATAGTGCCCGTGATGTTTATCTATTTTGCAATCATTGATGGTAGTGAGCTTATCATAAATGGTTTTTTAGTTTTTTTTGTATTTACATATTATATCATCAGCGGACTTAGACGACTAATATCATTTAATATAAACTCAACACAAGGAGAAGTTGAAAAGTATTTTATAGGTGTGCCGACACCTTTGGGTGCTATATTGTTGTGGATTGTATATCTTTTGTGGCATTTTGGTTTTGTTCCTGTTTTATTTGGTATGCCAACATTGTATCTTGTATTGGGTTTTGTCACGATTATCGGTTGGTCGCTTAACTCAAAAATGAAAATCCCACACCTATAAGATAGATTATGGAGTATTATAACTATATCTTGGTTTTTCATATCATATCGTTTGTTTCGTGGATGGCGGTGCTCTTTTATCTACCACGGCTTTATGTCTATCATCAAGAACACAAAAACAAAAAGCAGTTTGTCGAAGTAGTCAAGATACAAGAGTATAAATTATACAAATATATAGGACTTCCCGCCTTGTGGGCTACAGTCATAAGTGGCGGGGCTATGATAGCACTAAATCCTGCTTTGCTAGATAGCGGGTTGTGGTTTTGGCTTAAACTCACTTTGGCTTTGGCTTTGGTGGTTTATTCATTTAGTTTGGAGTATTATCGTGTCAAACTATCAAACGATGCTTGCCACAAAAAGGGTAGCTTTTTTCGAGCGTATAACGAAGTGCCGACTATATTATCTATACTTATCATCACATATGCTGTGTTAAAATTTATGCCTGTGTATTTTAGTATTGGTATTACACTTTTTTTTGCTGTCATCATATATATCATAGCAAGCAAAAAATAGCTTGAAAAACCTAAAAGGATACAAAAAAAGATATTTTAACCTTGCTACTATCGCTATGTATTCAACGATAAACAAACTAATTTCAGCACAAACTTCATACCACCATAACCCAAAACCATACGAACTAATACCAATTAGCACAGCTCCGCCACTTTAAACTTTTTATAAACCAACAACAAATAAAAAGGATTAAAATGAAAAAAATATATCTATATATATTCGTTTTGTATATAAGTTTATATGCAAATGAAGCAGTGGTATATAGTGCTGCAAAATCAAAACAAAATATAAAAGATACGACAACTAATATGTATATCATCACGAGTGTAGAGATAAAAGAGAAAAATATCAACACACTATTAGAGGCTATAAACTTAGCTATTGGTATAAGTTTCACACAAGATGGTGGTATAGGGCAAACCGCCTCTATCAAAATCCGAGGGAGCCATCAAAAGCACACTTTGGTGCTAATAGATGGCATAAGATACAACGACATAACCACACTAACCGCCACAGCTTTTATACAAAATCTGATAGTAGATGATATAGAGCAAATAGAAATCATAAAAGGAGCTCAAAGCGGTATATGGGGAGCAGATGCGAGTGGTGGTGTCATAAATATCATCACCAAAAAAACCAAAACAGGATTTAACGGTGCTTCAACTATAGGTTATGGAAGTTTCTCAACAAACAGCTACAAAGGATATCTATCGTATGGAGCAAAAAAGTTTGATATTAAGTTAGGTTTTGTCAGGCTTATTAGCAATGGCTTCACGGCAATATCGCCAAAAAATAAAGATATACAAAACTATGAAGATGATAAATATCAAAACCTATCAACATCACTCAAAGCTACATACAACATAGACGATACAAATAAAATCACCCTACAAGGCAAAACCATAAAGACTAAAAGCGACTACGACAGCTTTGGCAACCCAGACGACGAACTCCAAAACAACAAAAGCCGCACAACTTTACTAAAAGCAAACTACAAGCACAGCAACAACTTGGCAACACATGATATATATACAAAATACTCAAAGTTTGAAAGAGAGGCTACACCATCGTTTGGAGCGACCAATAGAGACACAACAGATAAATTTGATGGCAATATCAAAGAGACTGGGGCGACAAGTCGTATATTGTATCTTGAAAATAGTTTTGTGATATTTGGTATAGAAAACAAAAAATCAACTTATAACAATATGCGACAAATAGACAAAAATCAAACCCAATATGTATTAAATAGTAGCTACTTTTTGACAAATAGTTCTAACTTTGATAACTTTGTGGCGACTGTATCGCTAAGACAAGACAACTACGACAAGTTTGAGGACAAAGCTACAGGAAAAATAGGTATAAAATACAACATAACAAAATATCTGCATATAAATACAAACTATGGAACTGCCTACAAAGTGCCAACATTATCTCAAATGTATGGTCAGTGGGGAGCAAACGACAAACTAAAACCAGAAAATATAGACTCATTTGATACAACTATAGCATACAACAATATAAGCTTAAGCTACTTTGACACCAAGATACAAGACCAGATAAACTGGGTTCAAAAATATGAAAATATAAGCGGACAAAGCCACATAAGCGGATACGAAGTAGATACCAAAAAAGCTTATGGCGATATACTTTTGAGTTTAGGCTACACAAATATAGTAAAAGCCCAAGATACAAATAAGCATACATTAGGTCGTGTGCCAAAAGAGAGTTTAAAATATAGTTTGGATTATTATGGATTTACCGATACTCACATAGGTTTAAATGGGGAGTATGTGGGTAGTAGATATGACCGAAACTATAGCTGGACAAACACACCTACAAAATATGGCAGCCAGACAGGCAAATATGCTATACACAATATAAATATCAACCACAAGATAGATGACGATATAAAGATATTTGCCAAAATATCAAATCTATTTGACAAAAAATATCAAACAGTAGATGGTTATGCCACAACTCCTATTGCTTATTATGGTGGATTGAAGTTTAAGTTTTAGGTTGTTTGGATAAAATGATAATATTTTAAACTAATATACAAAAGGAACACATAATGAACGCAACAAAAAGCCCTTACGGTGATTTTATAAAACGATTTTCCCTGTTGATAAAAAAACATCCCAAACTAATAACTACTACACTTAGTAATATTTTCACTATGAGACTTATAGGCAACAAAACACATGGAGATTTAGCAGAGATAGCTATCGCTGAGTTTATCAATCAATACATGTATGATTTTAATTCTATACATGTAGGTAAAGATTTATTTAGAGCAAAGTCAAAAGAAGAAGATATTACTATAAACAATGAAATAACTGGAGAAGAATTCCCAGTTAGTCTCAAAGCATATGGTGATGGACCACTTCAGCTTTCTACCGACAAGAGCTTTAGTATGTTTCCATATTTGGAAAAAATAGGGAAAGAGATAAAAAAAAGAGACATTATTGAAAAAATCTTTTCATCTAAAGAGTTTTTAAATTTTGGTGATATCAATGTTTTACCATTGATATACGACGAAAAAGAAAAGAAGTGTAATATTTTAGTATTTAATGTTATTTTGGCTAAAAAAAATACATCTATAATAAAAAAAATCTCATTAGGAAACGGCAGAAAACATCCTGCATATAGGTTTTATGACAAAAATGATGGTTATATTTGTGAGGTTAGATATGGTGGTGCTTCTGCTAATGCTTTACAAAGAGGGCTGTGGACAAATACGAAGAATGCATTAGATTATTTCACAAGTGTGACAAATGGGTGGATAGATTACTCACACAATACGGTTCTTGTTAAGCTATTTTCTCATTCACTTGTTTCAAGCCAAAGTGGTCACGAAAAAGCTCTAAAAGAGATCAAAAAAAATATTACTATTTTGAAAAAAGAAAATAAACTTTGAAGTCCAACAATACAAAAACTTTGTTTCCAGAGTTATTGACAACCATCCCCAAAACACAAGCGATAAAATATACAGGTTCAAAACTAAAGTTATTACCACAAATAATCTCGCTAGTAGAAGGATTGGATATAAAAACAGTGCTTGATGGTTTTGCTGGTACTACTAGAGTATCACAGGCATTTTCACAACTTGGTTTTCAAGTAACTTCAAATGATATTTCGGATTGGTCCTATATTTTGGGCACATGTTATCTTAAAAACAATAAAGATAAATCTTATTATAAAGAACTTATAAATCATCTAAACTCAACAAAACCTGTAAGCGGGTGGTTCACAGAATATTATGGAGGTATTGTTGATAAAAATGGTTATGCTACAGGAAAAGACGGAGGCAAAAAACCTTGGCAAGCACACAATACAAAAAAGTTAGATGCAATAAGAAATGAGATAGACAATCTATGTCTTGATGAAATTGATAAATCAGTTGCTCTAACATCTCTAATTTTAGCAATGGATAAGGTAGATAGCACATTAGGACATTATACTTCCTATTTAAAAAGCTGGTCTGCTCGTTCATTTAACAATATGGAACTTGAAGTACCAAATTTATTTATGAATAAAAAAGAAAATATTATTATACAAGATGATATTTTTAATACAATCAAAGAAAGTAAACCAGATTTTGCATATTTTGATCCTCCATACGGTTCAAGCAATGATAAGATGCCAGCCTCTAGAGTAAGATATGCATCATATTATCATATCTGGACTACAATAATAAAAAATGATAAACCAGAAGTTTTTGGCAAAGCTATGAGAAGAAAAGATAGTTCCGACACACAATCTATATCAAAATTTGAAGAGTTCAGAAAAGATACAAATGGTAAATTTGCTGTCATTAATACGATAGACAAACTAATAGAAAAAACAAATGCAAAATATATTGCATTTTCTTATAGTTCTGGTGGCAGAGCAAATATGGAAGAGCTCAAAAATATACTATCCAAGCATGGTAAACTATTAAAGATGATTGCAATTGATTACAAAAAAAATGTTATGGCAAATATGAGCTGGACGAATCAATGGGTAAATGACAATCAAAAACAAAATCAAGAGTTCATTTTTCTTTTAAAAAAATAATTCAATAGTTTAAGTTTTAGATTTTTTAGATAATATACTCAAAAGGACAAGATATTACTATAGATATAAACTTAAATCATACCAAATACAAAGTTTTGATAGACAAGCTAATCAAAATAAAGTTTAAGACTAAAATAGTCATAGTGACAAACACAACTATAGAAAAACTACATCTAAACTATTTGTTAGAAAACATAAAAGCAAAACATATATCGGTTATAGCTATAAAAGATGGCGAGAGATACAAAAATATGGATACGGTCTTGACTATATTAGACCACTGTTTTACACAAAAACTCAACAGACAATCCACTCTCATAGCATTTGGTGGTGGTGTAGTAGGCGATATGGTAGGATTTGCTGCGTCTATATATCAGCGAGGTATCAAGTTTATACAGATACCCACCACACTGCTATCTCAAGTAGATGCTAGTGTCGGAGGCAAAACAGGTATCAATAATAAGTTTGGCAAAAATCTTATAGGTTCATTTCATCAGCCAAGTGCCGTCTATATAGACAAATACTTTTTAAACACGCTTCCACCACGAGAGTTTAGTGCAGGAGTAGCAGAGATAGTCAAGATGGCAGTGTGTTTTGACAAGAAGTTTTTTATATGGCTTCAAAACAACAGGCTAAATGACAAAAATATACAAAAAGCTATAGAGCTGTCTGTCAAAACCAAAGCTTATGTTGTAGCAAAAGACGAAAAAGAGCGCGGAGTTAGAGCAGCATTGAACTATGGACACACATTTGCACATGTGATAGAAAATGAGACCAATTACAAACTTTATTTACACGGTGAAGCCGTGAGTATTGGTATAGTTATGGCAAACAACCTATGCGTATCGCTTGGATTTATGACACAAAATGAAGCCAAACAAATAAAACAGCTACTCCAAAGTTATAATCTGCCGATATATTACAATATAAAGAATGTTGAAAAATTTTATGATAAATTCTTTTTGGACAAAAAATCAACCGATGATAAAATTAAGTTTATTTTACCAAAAAACATAGGACAATATATTATAACTTTAGATTTAGAAAAATATGATATAATCAAAACATTGGAGTGTTTTACTTGAAAAAGATATTGTCTATTTTTGTTTTTGTTTTTGTAAGTTTGTTTGCTATGGCAGACGAACAAAACACCAGTATAGAAAATTTGTCGCTTCTTGCGCTCAAAGATATATCATCGCTCGAACAAGAAGTAGAAGATATAAACAAAAAATTAAACGACAACATATGGATAAAACGCTACAAAAATTATCTTTTGTATAAAACTATGCAACAGCAACTTTATGAGTTAAACAGTAAATACGATAAATATAAAAACCGCAAAGAAAATAAATACCAAGAACTAACCCGCCAATTAAAAAACAAAATCAATATAAAAAAAAGAGAACTCGAACTTGTAGAGCAATACAAAGAATCACCAATAGGCAACAAAATAAAACCAAAAGAGATAAGCAGCTTGCCAAAAGTTACAAATCCTTTTTCTATTGTTGAGGCATTTTCATATAAAAAACAGCTCCAAGCTCAAAAAAATCAATATACACAAAACAAAAACTATATAAAAGATATATACAAACTTATAATTCAAAAAAACGATCTTTTGCAAAAGATGGATAGTATTAGTGATTCTAAATATTATCACGATAGATTACTCGCTTCTAAAGAGTATCAAAAAGATTTTGAGTTGGTGCTGGATATCGTATCTACTACCGATAACCTATACAGCAAAAAAATCAATAGAGTTTCACTGGAAGTAAATGAACTAATAGTCGATGAAACCAGCAGGACACTTAAGATATTGTTTGTGATAATTGTGTTGGTTGGTTTATCGATTGGCTTGAGAAAGCTTTTTAAACGATACATAGATGAAGATGATAGACACTACACTATCAATAAAATTATAAATTTTATTTTAGTAATACTAATAATATTTATTTTACTTTTTTCATATATAGAAAATGCTTCGTATCTTGTCACATTTTTAGGGTTTGCTTCCGCTGGTATCGCTATCGCTTTAAAAGATTGGTTTATGTCCATATTTGGCTGGATGGTTATCATGACTAGCGGCTCTATCAATGTTGGTGATAGAATAAAAGTGACGAGAAGTGGTTTGGAAGTTGTCGGTGATGTGCTTGATATTAGTATGTTTAAGATATCTATAAGAGAAGATATCACACTTACAAGTTATATGAAAAATAGAAGAAGTGGCAGGGTATTTTTCGTGCCAAACAACTATGTATTTACAGACCTTATAGCAAACTATACATACGATAGCATGAGAACAGTATGGGATAGTATTGACCTATATATTACATTTGATTCAAACTACGAAAAAGCAGTAAGTTTAGCTACACAAGTTGCCAAAAAACATTCTATAGGATACACTGAGTTAGCGAAAAAAAGGCTTGACAAACTACGAACAAAATATGTGCTAAGAAGTGCAAATCCAGAGCCTCGTATATTTTCATTTTTAGAGCCATATGGCATAGTGATATCAACATGGTATATGACGAACTCATATGCTACACTTTCACTTCGAAGCAAAGTATCTATGGCTATATTGAGTGAGTTTTTGAAAGCCGACGATATCTCTATAGCATACCCTACTCAAACTTTGCGAGTAAGCGACACTAAGTTTGGCAGTGAAGTTATGCTTCCTGGAGTTCATAGTGGGTTTTTTGATGGTGGTTAGAAATTTAACTAAGGCAATGTTTTGATATATACAAAGCGGCTTTAAAAAATAGTTCTCAACTTTTATGTAGCTGTTTTTTTTTGTTCTCTTTGTTTATAGCATCGTTTAGGTCATCTGCTGTGTCAAACAATAATCCACTATTTTGTTTTTGAGCATCGTCGAACTGTTCTGTCTTTATGCCCCATATCACAAAAGCCAATACTATAATACTTAAACTTAAACCAACAAAAAGTCCTACTATCAATATGCCGTTCATATTTTATCCTTTGTATTTTTTATTCTAAGACTATTTGCTACAACTATAAGTGAGCTCAAACTCATAGACAAAGCCGCAACCAAAGGTATAACATAACCCATAACTGCCACTGGTATTGTCGCCATATTATATATAAGCGACAAACCTAAATTTTGTTTGATTTGTCTGTATGTCAATTTTGAAACTTTAAAGCATTGTATTATTTTATTGATTGAGTTATCGAGTATTATTATGTCGCTTAATTTTACTGATATATCAGAACCGCTTGCCATAGATATAGAGATATCTGCTTTGCTTAATGCCACAGCATCGTTGATACCATCACCTATCATCACTACAATTTCTTGATTTTGTTTGAGTTTTGTTATGAAATTTGCTTTGTCTTTTGGAGACATATTTGCATATCTTTTTTTTATTTTAAGTTTTTTTGCAACTTTGTCTACTACTATTTGTCTATCGCCACTCAACATAACTATGTTTATATTTTGTGTGTTTAAATACTCTATTAACTTTTGGCTATTTTCTTTTAGTTCGTCAGATAGTTCATATACCGCTACAAGTTTTTCGTCCACTGCTACACAAAATATCGTGTGGCTTGAGTTTGTATTGACAAATATGCCAAATGTTTCAAGATAATCAATGCTACCAGCTATCATATTTTGCTCTTTGTATATGGCGCTGAAACCTTGACCTGAATTTTGTTTGATATTGTTTATGTCGGCTGTTGTTTTGTTGTCGTTGTTGATATAATTATATACAGCTTTTGATACTGGGTGAGTTGAAGCAGATACTATAGCTTTGATTGCTTGTGTATATTTATCGTCATATATCGTTTGTTTGACTACAGATAGCTTGCCATTTGTCAAGGTGCCTGTTTTATCCAACACCACTGTCGTAGCTTTTGAAAGAATTTCAAGATATTTTGCTTCTTTGAACAATACCTTAAGCTTTGCTAATTTACTTATACCAACAACCACAGCCATAGGAGTAGACAATGCCAAAGCACAAGGACATGCTATGACTATGACTGATATAGCAGTGATAAGTGCTATCTCAAACCCACCTACAAAAAACCACCAAATAAATGTCAAAAGTGCTACAGACAATATAGAAACAGAAAAATATTTTGATAGTTGGTTTGCTTTTTTTTGTATTGCTGGTTTGCTTGCGAGTGAATTTTCTATAGTTTTGATTATCTCGTTTGTAGTGCTGTGAGCGAAATTTGTTGTTGCTTTATATTTGATAGTGGAGTCTTCAAGTATTGTGCCGCTTATTATTTGATTTGTTTTATTTTTTATTATTGGCATAGATTCACCACTGATAGAGCTTTCATCAAAGCTACCACTTCCTTCTAAAACTATGCCATCTACTGGCGCTTTTTGACCGGGCTTCAACAATACAATATCGCCTACTTGTATCTCATCGATTAGCTTGGAGACTATTTTGTTGTTTTGTATTATTTCACAATCTACAGGTATAGTTGCTCTCATCTTATCTACTATATCAACTGCATTTTTTTTGCCAATTTTTTCAAGATACTTACCTACTAATACAAATGTGATAATCATAACAACACTATCAAAATAGCTATACCCACTACCTCCGAGCATCACATATACACTGAAAATATAAGTCAAAGTAGCCCCCGTTGCTACGAGTGTATCCATACCTATGTTTCTGTTTTTTATGTTAAAATAAGCGCCCTTGAAAAATACACTACCACTAAAAAACAGCACAGGAGTTGCTAATATAAACTCTGCTACATGCACAGCACTTAAAATTTCTTTATCCATGCCAGTGAAAAAGCCGGTGTATTTTGCTATACCTATCATCATGATATTTAAGCTACCAAACACAGCAACTACGAGCTTAAGATAATACTCTTTTTTTTCTTTAACTGCTTTTTTTTCAACTTCATCCAAATCGTAAGCATATGCGTCATAGCCGATTTGTCGGATTTTTTCTATTATGCTTGACAATACTATTTTGTCTTTTTGCCATACTATTTTTGCTTTGTTGTTTGAGAAATTTATATCTGCTTGGACTATGCCATCTGTGTCATACAACACCTTTTCACTTAACCACACACAAGCAGCACAATGAATACCCTCTATCATCAAATCAACTTCAAATAAATCATCGTGCAAAGATTTGACATATCTTTTGTGAAAACTTTGCGTGTCAAATTTTTTTGCATCACTACTTGTGTTGATAGGAGCTTGTATTGTCCTTGAACCTAATTTATCATAAAAACTACCTAATCCACTATCGTGAAGCAAACCATAAACTCCTTGGCATCCTTTACAACAAAAAAACAAATCATCTTGCTCTATGAGAACTGACTTATCAAACTTTATATGACAATGGCTACAAGCTATTTTCATATTGTTTTGCTAAACCTTTGCTTTTCTTTGCTTTTGTGCCAAAAATATTTATCAAAACACATAGCTATATTTCGTATAAGCATAGAACCAGTAGCAGATACATTGATATGGTTATTATCTATCGTCAAAAGTTGAGCTTGCACATACTCTTGTAAGTGATTTAAAGCATCTGCAAAATATATTTCAAACTTTATGTCAAATTTTTTTTGTAGTTTTTTGATATCTAGTGAAAAATTTGACATAAGCTCCATAATGACATATTTTCGTATTTTATCATCTTCGTTTAGCTGATAACCCTTAAATACAGGCAACACTCCTTTGTCTATAGCCTTTTCGTATTCGTCTAATTTTTTGTAATTTTGCACAAAATAGTCACTTCCATCGCCTATAGATGTGACCCCAACTCCGACTAATTGTGCTCCACCTTTGGTCGTGTAGCCTTGAAAGTTTCTGTGTAGTTCTGCTTTTTCTATAGCTTTGAACAGCTCGTCATCTGGCTTTGCAAAATGATCCATACCTACCATACAGTAGTCGTGATTTTCAAAAAATTTTATAGTATCTTGTAGTATCTCTAACTTAGTTGAAGGTGGAGCAAATGTAGTCTCATCAAACTTTCGTTGTGTTCTCATAAGCCAAGGCACATGTGCATAGTTAAATACAGCCAGTCTATCTGGATTTAGTTTGATAATTTGCTCTAAAGTTGTAGCGAAGCTCTCTTTTGTTTGATATGGCAAACCATATATTAAGTCTATGTTTATAGAGTTTATACCAGCATCTCGTGCGATTTTCACTACATTTTGAGTGGTTTCATATGGTTGTATCCTATGTATAGTTTGCTGGACTTTTTCATCTAAATCTTGCACTCCAAAGCTGATACGATTTAGGTTTGCTTTTTTCATCACCTCCATATGCTCTACAGAAAAAAACCTTGGATCTACTTCACAACTTATCTCAGCTGTTTTGTCAAAATTTGAAAACACATCGTATATAGCTGTATAAACCTCGTCTAATTCACTTGGAGAGAAAAATGTAGGAGTGCCACCACCAAAGTGTAGTTGTGTCACTAATCTGCTGGTGTCTATATGCTTTGCCAAAATTTTAAGCTCTTTTTTTAGATATGTGAGGTATCTTGATTTTTTCTCTTGTAGGCTTGTAAATATGACATTGCAGCCGCAAAAATAGCAAGCACTTCTACAAAATGGCAAGTGAATATATAAAGATATAGGAGTTGAATTGTCTGTGTTTTTTAGCTTTTTTGATAGATCATCGCTTGTGAAATTTTCATGAAACTCCAACGCAGTAGGATAGCTCGTATATCGTGGGCCTGGACGGCTGTATTTTTCAAATTTCTTAAAATCTATCATATGCTTCCTGTTTTTATTTATTGTATCTAAAGTAGCTTATATTTTATATTGTTGTGGTATAGTGGGATGAGAAAAGGATATTTTATGCAAAATATAGCTTATAGTGTGAAAGATGTAGCTGGGCATCAATCAATTATGGATATAGAGGATAAAGACAAAAAAACTCTATTTTTAAACAATCTAAAAACAGTAAATGACAAAAATAAATACAGAAGGTTTTTAGGCTCTCCACTACGATATGCTGGTGGGAAAAGTTTAGCAGTAGGCACAATCCTAGAGCAAATACCAAAAGATACAAAAAGGGTAATATCACCATTTATAGGCGGCGGGTCGTTTGAAATTGCATGTTCTACTTATGCAGGTATTGAAGTAATCGGCTTTGATATATTTGACATACTTATAAACTATTGGCAACAACAGATAAAAAACCCAAAAAAGTTAGCAAAAAAACTAAAAAACTTCCAGCCCACACACGCAGGATTTAAAGAGGTAAAAGAAAAACTAAAAAGCCATTGGCAAAATAGTGAGCTTATAGATGATAGCCTAGAGTTAGCATCGTATTATTATTATAACCACAACACATCTTATGGACCAGGATTTTTATCTTGGCCATCATCTGTATATATGCAGGAAAAAAGATACAGCACAATGGTTCAAAAAGTAGCAGACACTAAACTTGAAAACATAAGTGTGTATCAAGGTTCATTTGAGCATGTGATACCAAAATATAAAAATGATATGCTATACTGTGACCCACCTTATTATCTTGAGGGGGACAGCAAAATGTTTAAAGGTATATATCCACAAAGAAATTTTCCTATACATCATAATGGATTTGACCATGAGAAGCTAAGAGATTTATTGCTCGAGCATAAAGGTGGATTTGTTCTGTCTTATAATGACTGCACAACTATAAGAAACTGGTATAAAGATTTTGAGTTTGTAGAAGTATCATGGCAATATACGATGGGGCAAGGAGAGACAAGAATAGGTACAAACAGACAAAAAAATGGCGACAATCATATCAAAAAGTCTCATGAAGTGTTGATAATAAAACGATGAAGAAAAAAGCCATGAGCAGTGAAAAAGCAAGATTTGTTAGAGCACAAGGGCATGCAGATGCTTTAGAGTTTGCAAAACTTATAGGACAAAACAATGATTATCAAAATGATCCAAAAGCAAAAAAAGATGTAATAGACCAAAATGGAGATGCACATAGTGTCAAAAGTGGTGCGAAAAGATGGCAGATATTTTTGTATGGAAAAAATAGATTCAAAAGCGATGATGCCTTTTTGTCTATGAATGGTATAGGACAACTTCTTATTAAATGTTTAGATGTATATCCTGAAACATTTATAGCATACAGAGCAGATAAAAAATATTATAAAGAGCAATTAAAAATCCCCATGATAGAACTTAAAGATAAATTTCAAGAAAAAAGAAGAGTTAGAACATTTTTAAACAAAGCAATATTTAATGGCGGAGAAGTAAATTATTGGACTATCAAATATGAGAACAAATTTCATGTATTTTTCAATAAAGATGTCATAAAATGCTTTGCTGACAATTTTGAGATTGTCAACTCAAAGGCAAGACGAAGCACAGAAACATCAGAACAAAAAGTTTTATTTCGATACAATAACTTAAATGCAGGAGAATTGGAGATTAGAAACAGTGGAGAAAATCACTATAGAGAGGTGTTGTTTGTTATGAACAAGATCAAGGTAGTTGAAATGTTGTTTGACAATATTGAGCGGACAGGCAACTATAATTCAAAAGTTTTATTATACGGACAAGCGATAAAAAAATTCAAAACAATATAATACTGTGAGTAGCACAAATGATAGATAAATTTCTAAACAAAATAACTATAGGCAACAGCTTGGATATCTTGAAAACCATACCAAGCGAGTGTGTAGATATGGGGGTGACTTCGCCACCATACAACAAAAAAGAGTCAAACAAAGGCTGGTTAGTTAACAAAGTAATATACGAAAACTTCGTAGACAAAACCGATGAAATAACTTATCAGCAAAACCAGACAGAAGTATTGGACGAGTTATATAGGGTTATCAAACCAGGAGGGAGCTTTTTTTATAATCATAAGATAAGGTGGGACAAAGGTGTGATGTCGCACCCTATGGATTGGCTACGACAAACCAAATGGCTCACCCGTCAAGAGATAATATGGGATAGAACCATAGCGGCAAACATAAGAGGCTGGAGATTTTGGCAAGTAGAGGAGAGGATATATTGGCTATATAAACCAAAAGATGACAACAATATAGGAAATGAACTAAACTCCAAACATGCACTGCTGACATCTATATGGCGGTTTGCTCCAGAACGAGACAATGCACACCCAGCACCATTTCCTATAGAGTTGCCTACCAGAGCTATATACTCTATATTAGATAAGCAAAAAAATTCTGTCATAATAGATCCGTATATGGGTAGTGGCACTACTGCCATAGCATCAAAGCTATTAGGACATAGCTATATAGGTATAGACATATCTACACACTACAAAGATATGTTTACTAAAAGATTGGCAAACATAACCAAAGATAAACTCAAGTTCAACGAAGAAATAAACAAACACATAGTCAAAAAAACATTTAAACAAAGAAAGGAAAACAGGTTGTTTACTGGCAAATACCAAAACAATAAAGCTGCTGTCATACAAAACAAAACTCAAAAAACCTTTTTTTGAGTAACCAATTTGATAATTTCATCTTATATTCATATTGTTTAGATACAATCACAAAGAAGGAACAACATGAAAAAACACATCACAAACTCTATATCAAATATATTTGACAAGTTTGCAAATAAAAAGTTCAACTCACATATACAAAATTTTATAAATAGTGCTTATGTCAAATTATTGGGACTTGATATGAGCGAGTTTCGCCAACCTCAAACATATGGAACTTTAAACGAACTTTTCACAAGAAAACTTGAAACCAAAAGGAAGTTTGATAACACAAACGAAACTTACATATCGCCTACTGATAGCTTCGTATCGGCTCAAGATGAGATAAAAAATAACACAGTTTATCAAATCAAAGGTATGAGCTATAAGTTAGATGAACTCTTGACCGAACATATAAACGACAACAACCTTGATGGTGGGTATTTTATGAACTTTTATCTTTCGCCAAAAGATTACCACCGATACCATAGTCCGTATAATTTTCGTTTGCTTAAACTTATCCACATAGCAGGCAAACTGTATCCGGTAAACTTCAACTATCTAAACAAAAAACAAAACCTATTTATACAAAATGAAAGAGTAGTAGCAGTATGTGAAACTGCAAACAAACAAAAATTTTATATGGTGTTTGTAGGTGCGCTCAATGTAGGCAAGATGGTATTTGAGGTAGAACCAAAAATCAAAACAAATAGTAAACCAAACAGCACAACTATTTATAATTATGAAGATATATATATCAAAAAAGCAGATTGTATGGGTTATTTTGAGATGGGCTCAACAGTGCTCATATTTTGGCAAAAAGATATGATAAGTTTAGAAAATTTAGAAAATAAAAAAGTTAAATTTACAGATACAATTGGTAGGAGTTCGTATGTATAGATTATTGACCGTATTTTTATTTAGTATTATTTTTTTGTTTGGGGCAAATCAAAAAATACTCAGTGTAGAAGAGGCATTTGATGTCAAATTTGAAAAAAAAGAAAATAGTTTAAATATTGATTTGATATTAGGTGAAAAGATTTATCTGTATCAAAAAAGTATCAAAGTAAAAATATTGAAAAATGGTGAAAAAATTGATATAACAAAAGATATAAAACAACCAAAAACCACAAGCTACCAAGATGAAAATGTATTTTTTGATAAATTAGGTTTAAACATAAACAACAAACTGTTAGACAAAGCTGACAAGATTATATTATCGTATCAAGGGTGTAGCAAAGCTGGGCTTTGTTATCAACCGCTTGAAGCTGACTATATATTAAACCCCGCCCTTACACAAACCTCAAACGATGAAACTGACAACATAACCGATAGCCTAAAAACAGGCAACTTTTGGTTGGTTCTTTTGACATTTTTTGGTTTTGGGTTGCTACTTTCACTGACCCCTTGTATATTTCCTATGATACCAATACTTTCAAGCATAATTGTATCACATAGTGAAAATGAAAAGATGAGCTCAAAACGAGGTTTGTATTTGTCATTTGTGTATGTGTTGTTTATGAGTTTAGCATACACTATAGCTGGAGTGATAGCAGGACTTTTTGGAGCAAATATCCAAACAGCTTTGCAAAACCCATATGTGCTTGTAGGGTTTTCTGCTGTGTTTGTAGCACTTGCTTTTTCTATGTTTGGTTACTACGAACTATCTTTGCCATCATCATGGCAAACCAAAATAGACAAAATCTCACAAAATCAAAGCGATAAAAAAGGTGTAGCAGGTGTCGCAATTATGGGCTTTTTGTCTGCACTGATAGTTGGGCCATGTGTCGCACCACCGCTGGCAGGTGCTTTGGTATATATAGGTCAAACAGGCGATGCACTGCTTGGTGGATTGACTTTGTTTGTTTTGAGTTTTGGCATGGGAGTTCCGCTACTTCTTATCGGTTTTGGAGCAGGCAAATATATGCCAAAACCAGGAGGCTGGATGGATTTGGTATCTAAAATATTTGGTGTGGTTATGCTGCTGCTTGCTGTGTGGATACTTGATAGAATTTTGCCTAGCTTTGTGTCATTTATACTATTTGGTTCTATTGGTTTGTTTGCTGGTATATATTTTATCTCAAGAAAAAATATATTTATACAAGTTGTAGCTGTCGTGTTTTTGCTTTTTAGTCTCATAAGTTTTGTCGGTGTTTACAACAATTCAAACAATATCCTAAACCCATTTAAAAGTGCTGCATCGCACTCCAATCTAAACTTTCAAAGAGTTAAAACTATAGATGAGTTGTTAGGAGTCGTAGCACAAGAAAAAGATAGCATCGTCATGGTTGATTTCACTGCTTCTTGGTGTATTGGGTGTCAGGAGCTTGAAGAGTGGACATTTAGCGACAAAAGTGTGCAAGACAGGCTTCATGAGTTTGTTTTGCTTCAAGTTGATACCACTCATAACACAGACCAAGACAAAGATATACTCAAACATTTTGGACTATTTGGACCACCAGTGATACTATTTTTCAAAGATGGCAAACTACTACCAAACAAAATAGTAGGATACAAAAACCCAAAAGAGTTTATAGGGGTGTTGGATACAAATGGCATATGATAGGATTTAGATGTCTCACTCGTGCATTCGGATAACAGATACCGGATACCTGATAACAGATTGTTCTCCGTTTTTCGCTTTCGGTTTTGAGTTTTCTGCTCTTCATTCTCTGAACAGTGTTTGAAAGTCAATCAAATATTTGATAAGATTCAAAGCCAGCCATTGTTGCTGTATTTAAAACCCTATCGGAACCGCGAACTTGTTCGAGGCTAGTCATTCAAACTACTACAAACAAAAATATATTCTATTTTGTCAATAGTTTCATATTTTGCCCCAGACAAGTCAGGGGTTCCGAGGATAGAACATATATAGTCATTTCTATATTTTGCCCTAAACGAGTTTAGGGTTCCTAACAACTATAGACCCGTAGGAACCGCGAACAAGCTCAAGGTTCCAAGTATATAAAAGATATTTTTTTTATTCTGTCGTTTTAGAGGTTTTGTTTAGTTCTTGATACTCTTGGCAATTTTTTTCAAGATTTTCTATAGTATCGTGACAAATAATTTTGCCTGCTTTTAACAATGCCACTTTTTTAGCATTTTTGATGGTGCTTAATCTGTGAGCTATGATTATGACTATTTTGTCTTTTGATACTTTTTCAAGTAAATTTGTGATAGTTTTTTCTGTTTTGTTGTCAAGTGCGGAAGTAGCTTCATCGAGTATAAGTATTTGTGGGTTTTTGTATATAGCTCTCGCTATGGCTATACGCTGTTTTTGACCGCCACTTAAGTTTGTGCCTGATTCGTTCAAAACTGTATCTATGCCATTTTCCAACTTTGATACGAACTTGTATGCATCTACATTTTTAAGAGTGTTTATGATTTTGTTTTTGTTATATGTTTGACCATAACATATGTTGTTAGCAACTGTGTCGTTAAATATATAAACTCTTTGGGTGATTATAGCTATGTTTTGTCGCAGATTTGATAGTTTTATATTTTTTAGATTCATATCGTCAAATTTTATCTGTCCAGATATAGGCTCATAAAACTTCATAATAAGATTTATAAACGATGTTTTGCCACCACCACTACCTCCAACGAGTGCGAGTTTTTCTCCCTTTTTGATATCCAACGATATATTTTCTAAAGCGATTTTGTCGTCATACTTCAGTGTAACATTTTTGAAGCTTATCTTTTGGATATTGTCGCTCAATATATCGTCTCCTGATTTTATCTTCGCATACTCTTGAAAAAGCTGATTTATCCTTTCATTTGCTGCTATAGCGTCTTGTAAACTATTGTATACTGATGACAATCTTTTAAGAGGTGTATAAAGCATAAAAAGTGCTGTCACAAAAGAGAAAAATGAACCAGCTGTCATCTTGTCATCTATGACATATTGGCCACCAATTATGATAACAGTAGCTATAGCGATAGCTCCCATAATCTCCATGATAGGCGATACAAGCTCGTTTGTTTTGACTGCTTTCATATTAAGTGCGAAAAACTTTTTGTTGTGTTTGTAAAATCTTTCGCTTTCAAGCTCTTGAGTAAAAGATGCCTTGATTATCTCTATATTGTTAAACGATTCACCAAGATGTGCTACTATGTCGCTATTTTTTTCTTG
The DNA here is from genome assembly GCA_003643835.1 of Campylobacterota bacterium. Classification (GTDB taxonomy): domain Bacteria; phylum Campylobacterota; class Campylobacteria; order Campylobacterales; family Arcobacteraceae; genus B24-G6. The sequence continues at coordinate 17,193 of QMKX01000007.1, read as the reverse complement.
AGATGAAAAAGATATTTTTTTCATCTTTTTGGCGAGTTTACTAAGTGGCCAAAGTGCTAAAGGCATAACAACCAAACCATAAAATGCAAGCTCACTATTTAGATATATCGTCATACCTACAAGTGCAATTATCGTCAAAACTTCTTGAAATATCGTAGCTATTTGTGTAGATACTGCTTGTTGGATCCTATTTATGTCGTTTGTGATTTTGCTTATCAAGTCACCGCTATGGTTTTTGTTGAAAAACACGATATCTAAATACAATAGGTGTTTGTATAGTTTATCGCGAACTTGTCTTATGATATCTTGCCCTATAAAAGATATATAATACACCTGAATAAACCTACCAAATCCTTTTGACATATATAAACCTATGACAAATATAGGTAAAATTGTGAGCATTTGTTGGTTTTTGTTTATAAATATATCGTCAAGTAGTGGTTTCATGATATAAGCCGTGCCACTTGTGCCGCCAGCTACCATCAATATACCTACAAAGGCTAAAAAAAATTTCATTTTATAATTTTTGTAGTATGGTGCATACTGGTATATAAATTTTTTCATCTATCTCCAAACAAATTAAATACCAACTTTGGTTGATTTTGATATTTGTTGACTATTTTATCAAATACCGCTTAAACATAGCTGTATATATTTTGCTTTTCAACCGTTTTTTATAATATAATACGAATATTTAATCTTGTTTAGATACAATACAAAATATAATAATAGTAGGAAAAAATTGCAAAAACATATACGAAACTTCTCAATAATAGCTCATATTGACCACGGCAAATCAACACTCGCAGATAGGATTATCCAAGAGTGCAAAGCAGTAGATGACAGGCTCATCACCGCTCAGATGATGGACACGATGGATATAGAACAAGAGCGAGGCATCACGATAAAGGCACAAAGTGTTAGACTAAACTATACCAAAGATGGTCAAGAGTATGTGCTAAATCTTATAGACACACCAGGACATGTGGATTTTAGCTATGAGGTGAGCCGAAGTCTATCTTCTAGTGAGGGGGCGATACTCATCATAGATAGCACCCAAGGAGTCCAAGCCCAAACTATAGCAAATGTATACATAGCATTTGACAATGACCTAACACTCATGCCAGTAGTCAACAAGATAGACCTACCATCGGCTGATCCTATGCGAGTGCTAGAGGAGACAGAAGAGGCCATAGGTTTGGACTGCACCCACCACAACCTAATATCGGCAAAAACAGGTGTAGGTGTCAAGCAACTCATAGACGATATCATAGATACTATTCCAGCTCCACAAGGCGATATAGATAAGCCTACCAAAGCACTCATATATGACAGCTGGTTTGACAACTATTTAGGGGCTTTAGCTTTGGTGCGAGTATATGATGGCTCTATACAAAAAAACCAATCCATCAAGATGATAAACACTGGTGAAACTCACAAAGTTTTAGATCTGCTGTATCCACATCCGCTTAAAAATATCAACACACAGCAGATAAAAACAGGCGAGATAGGTATAGTGGTGCTGGGTCTCAAAACTACCCAAAGCATAGTAGTAGGCGATACCCTAACCGATGCAAAAAACCCTACAAGTGAAAGTATTAGTGGGTTTGAACCTGCCAAGCCGTTTGTATTTGCTGGTATATATCCGGTGGATACTGACAAGTTTGAGGACTTAAGAGAAGCTCTAAATAAACTTCAGCTAAACGACAGCTCCATATCGTTTGAGCCAGAAAGCTCCACGGCTTTGGGTAGTGGATTTCGCACTGGGTTTTTGGGTATGTTGCATATGGAGGTAGTCAAAGAGCGACTTGAGAGAGAGTTTGACCTAGATCTCATAGCTACTGCTCCTACGGTGGTATACAAAGTGCTACAGACAGACGGTGTGGAACTATATGTAGAGAACCCATCGCAACTACCAGCTCCTTCTAAGATAGACAAGATATACGAACCATATGTCAAGGCAACTATACTCGTGCCAGATGAGTTTTTGGGCAATGTCATCAAACTACTAAACGACAAGCGAGGTATACAGACCAAGATGGACTATATCAACACAAGAGTGCTTTTAGAATACGAGATACCAATGAACGAGATAGTCATGGACTTTTATGACAAACTAAAATCAACCACCAAAGGATATGCCAGTTTTGACTATGATATCATAGACTTTCGACCAGGAAACCTCAAGCGACTTGATGTGCTTGTAGCCCGTGAGAGTGTAGATGCTTTGAGTATCATCGTGCCACAGAGCAAAGCACTAGCAAGGGGTAGGCAGTTTGTCAAAAAACTCAAAGAACTCATACCCAAACAGCTATTTGAAGTAGCCATACAAGCCTCACTAGGAGGCGAGGTGATAGCGCGAGAGACAGTCAAATCCACTGGCAAAAATGTCACTGCCAAATGTTATGGCGGAGATATTTCGAGAAAAAGAAAACTACTAGAAAAACAAAAAGCTGGCAAAAAACGCATGAAAGCAATAGGTCGAGTTAATGTGCCTCAAGAAGCTTTTATGGCTGTTTTGAAACTTGATTAAAGTTAGGTTTAAGTTTCTTTTGATATAAAACAATCAAAAAGGAAAAATATGAAAAATATAGACACAATAAAAGAAAAACTAAAGAAAGTTTACTATCCGGGATTTGCAAAATCAATTGTAGAGTTTGATTTTGTAAAAGATATAAAATTGGACGGAGATATTGCGAATATATCACTGGCTATCACATCATCGGCTACTGAAGTAGAAGATAGTATAAGAGCTGATATCGAAAAAGAGTTATCAACTATTGGTATAAAAGCAAATATAGTTGTGCACAAACCACAAGCACCAAAACAAAACAGCAACACACTAAGTGGAAAAAACATAGCTCCTACAGTTAAAAATTTTGTCATGGTAAGCTCTGGGAAAGGTGGCGTTGGCAAATCAACAACATCTGTTAATTTATCGGTGGCATTAGCTATGCAAGGAAAATCAGTAGGACTTCTCGATGCAGATATATATGGACCAAATATACCAAGAATGATGGGTTTAGAAAATCAGGAACCTAAAATAGAAGGTCAAAAAGTGGTGCCTTTTGAAGCATATGGTGTCAAAGTTATGTCTATGGGAAGTTTGATGGAGCCGGGCAAAGCGCTTATATGGAGAGGGGCTATGGTCATGAAAGCTATAGAACAACTATTGCGCGATATAGTCTGGGGCGATTTAGATGTTCTTGTGATTGATATGCCACCAGGAACTGGAGATGCCCAACTTACTTTAGCCCAAAGTGTGCCTGTATCTGTAGGTGTCAATGTCACAACTCCACAACATGTGGCACTCGATGATAGCAAAAGAAGTTTAGAGATGTTTGAAAAACTACATATACCAATAGCAGGTATCATTGAAAATATGTCTGGGTTTATTTGTCCTAAATGTGACGAAGAGTCTGATATATTTGGCAAAGGAACTTGTGAAAAATTAGCAAAAGATTACAACACAGAAGTTTTGAGTAGCATACCAATTGAGCCTAGTATTCGTATATCTGGCGACGAGGGCGAACCGATTGTGTTTTCACAACCAGAAACTCAAACATCAAAAAGATTTATGACAGCTGCTTCTAAATTATGGGAAAATATAGAAAAAAGCAAACCAGACAATAGTGCCATACAACCCACAATAGGAGGTGTTAGTGCTTGTAGCACACAAACCGCAAAATCACAAGAAACAAAAAAAGAAAAAGAGAGTTGTGGTAGTGGAAGTTGTGGTTGCGAACATTAGATGATAAGCGATAAAAACTTTATCAATATCGCAAAAGAGATAGCAAAAGCATCAAAATGCGTATCAAAAAAAGTTGGCGCCGTCATAGTCAAAGATGGTAGAGTTTTATCAACTGGCTACAACGGCACACCATCGGGTTATACCAATTGTTGTGACCATTGGGACAACAAGCACACACAAGAACACCACGAGTGGTCTAAACAATATGAAATCCACGCAGAGATGAATGCCATAATATGGGCAGCGAAAAATGGCATAGCTATAGATGGAGGCACCATATATGTCACACTTGAACCTTGTATGCAGTGTGTCAAAAATCTTATAGCCAGTGGTATCAAGCAGATTGTTTATGATACATCATACGAACACACAAATAGCAAAATCAGCAAAAAATTTTTAGAAACGAACTGTGTCGGCATCAAAAAATTAGTTTAGTAGTTTTTATTTTATTATAGTCCCAAGCAGGTGATTTCCTGCTATATTAGTAATTTTTGCTTTGTATATCTTACCTATAGATATATCTTCGTCTAAGTGGTTTTCATTTATCAAAATCTCACCATCTATTTGTGGTGCCCAAAGTGTAAGTTTGGCACTCAAAAGGTATTCATGCTCACTGCTCGTAGAATCTACGACTACATCAAAAACTTTTCCTATCATATTTTTCAAATGTTTTTTCGTCTGTTTTGAAACCACCTTGCCTAACACTTTTGCTCTTTTATCAATAGTTTTTTGTTTTATTTTATCACCCGAGTTGTATGCATTTGTGCCCTCTTCATCGCTATAAGAAAATATATTAACTCTGTCAAAATTAAACTCATCTACAAAATTTTTAAGTTGTTTAAACTGCTCTTTTGTTTCACCGGGATATCCTACTATAAATGTGCTTCGTATGAAACTGTCTTTGTATTTTCGCATATGTTTTAGCAACTCTTTGATTTTTGTGCTACCTTTGCCTCTTTTCATTTTCATCAATATCTCTTGAGATATATGCTGAAGTGGCATATCAAAATAACTGAAAAAAGCTTTTGATGAACCTATCTTGTCTATAAGCTTGGTTGTAGTTGTAGATGGATATAAATATAAAATTCTAGCTTGTCTAACTCCTGAAATTTTCTCAACAACATCAATAAGTTTTATCAAGCCATCTTTTAAACCAATATCAAACAGATACGAACTACTATCTTGTGATATGAATGTAAAATCAAAATATCCATCGTTTACCAAGTTTTCAACTTCTGCTTTTATTGTGTTTAAACTTTTGCTTTGTAGTTTGCCTTTGAACGATGGTATAGCACAAAAACTACAAGTTTGATTGCATCCTTCTGCTATTTTTATATATGCATGGTATGTAGAGTTTGATACAACTCTTGGGCTGTTTTCATCGTTCAAGAAAACTTTATTTGTGTAGCTGTTTTGTTTACTTTCTATGAGCTTATTTATTTTGTCAAAATCTCCAACTCCGCTAAATATATCAACTTCTGGAAGCTCGAGCTGCAACTCTTTTTGATATCTTTGTGTCAAGCACCCAGTTACGCATAAAATTGAGCTTTTTTTTCTTTTTTCGTGAACTTCAAGTATAGTTGATAGAGACTCCTCTTTGGCAGAACTTATAAATCCGCAAGTGTTTATGATTATCACATCTGCTTGTGCTGTGTCGTTTGTGATTTGATAATCCTTCAAAACTCCCAACATAATCTCGCTATCTACTAAGTTTTTAGTGCAACCTAAACTTATGAGATGTAGTTTCAAAGCCATATGTTGTCTATCAATCTTGTATTATTTATATTTACAGCTACCAATACAATTGTGTTGTTTATCTCTATTTTATCTATATAGTTAAAATTTTTATCTACAATTTCAACATAATATATATACAAATTTTTCAACTGTTTTGATATTTTAGTTTTGATGGTAGCTGCATCGTATTCTCCTTTTTGAACATATTTTATAGCTATATTGAGTGCTTTTGATATTTGCAAGGCTTTTAAAGTATCTTCTTTTGATAGATATGTATTTCTACTGCTTTTGGCTAATCCATTTGCTTCTCTTATGGTTTCACATGCTACTACACTCACATCAAGGAAAAATTCTTCGACCATATTTTTCACTAAATATAACTGCTGGGCATCTTTTTTTCCAAAATACACAAAAGTTGGTTTGACTATATTTAAAAGTTTGTTCACTACTTGCAAAACTCCGTCAAAATGTCCCGGTCTGTCATATCCTTCGAGTATATATGCTTTGATACTTGGTGCGAACAACTTCGTCTCTTGGTCAAAATATATCTTTTTTTCATTTGGCACAAACAATACATCTACTTTCGCTATTTCGCATATTTTTTCATCGGCTTGTGGCTTATGAGGATACTTATCGATATCCTCCCCGTCTAAAAACTGTGTAGGATTTACAAATATACTCACTATTGTGATGTCATTTTGTTCTTTTGATTGTTTTATCAGCGACAGGTGTCCATCATGCAAGGCGCCCATAGTTGGCACAAAGCCTATTGTTTCGTTTTTGTTGTTTTTTAAATACTCTTTTGTCGTTTTTGTTGTTTTAAATATTTTCAAATATTTTCCAAATTAGCAAAATAGTTTGTAGCTTGAACAAAACCATCCAAACTACCACAATCAAATCTTCGTCCATCAAACTTAAGTCCCAATACTTGGTCTTTTTTTGCCATAGTTTGCAAAGCATCTGTTATTTGCACTTCGCCTGCTATTCCTGGCTTTGTATTTTTTAATATATCAAAAATATCAGGTGTCAAGATATATCTACCGATGATTGCTAAGTTTGTTGGAGCATCTTTTGGTGCTGGCTTTTCTATCATATTCGATATTTGATATAAACTTTTTTCTATCTCTTTGCCATCTATTATGCCGTATTTGTTGCTATCTTTTTTATCTATAGTTTCAATAGCTACTACTGATTTACCGTATTTATTGTATATATTTATCATTTGAGACAAAACTCCAATACTATCTGATACACATAAATCATCTGCTAACACTACAGCAAATGGTTCATCGCCGATGAGCGACCTACCTGTCAATATAGCATCTCCCAAACCTTTCATAGACTTTTGTCTGACATATGTAAATGTGAGGTTGTTGATAAGTTTTCTTATATCAAAAAGATAGTGCTCTTTTGATGTATCTTTGATTTGATGCTCCAGCTCATAAGATACATCAAAGTGATCCTCTATACTTCGTTTGCCACGACCTGTTACTATCGCCATGGTATCTATGTCGGCTTGTTTTGCTTCTTCTACGCCATATTGGATGAGCGGTTTAGTGAGAATTGGTAACATCTCTTTTGGTATCGCTTTTGTTGCTGGCAAAAATCTCGTGCCGTAGCCAGCTGCTGGAAATAGGCACTTTTTTATCTGTTTTGTTTTATTCATGTTGCCATTATATCATATTTGACTAAATTTTAAACTCTTTTAGCTACAATATATCAAAAAGGAAAACTTATGACAATTCGTGTGCCGGCGACTAGTGCCAACTTGGGGCCAGGTTTTGATTGTCTGGGTTTATCGCTCGGGTTATACAACACTGTCACTATCAAACCGGCAAATTTTCAAACTATATCAATACAAGGTGAAAACAAAAGGATACTACAGCAAAAAGCAAACAATATGTTCGTGGATATTTTTTATCAATACTACAAAGATCTTACAAATGAAAAAACTAAATTTTCATTTGATTTAACCAATAGCATACCACTATCACGAGGACTTGGTAGCAGTAGTGCTGTTATCACAAGTGCTATAGCATCAGCGTATAAGATGGCAAAAATTAGATTGACAAAAAATGAACTACTACAACTTTCTATCAAATTGGAAAAACACCCAGACAATATCGCCCCTGCTATATATGGTGGTTTTGTTGTATCAACAATTGAAGATGATACCGTGATGTCTTTAAAAAAAAATATTCCCAATACTATCAAGGCTGTCGTGGTGATACACAAAAAAACAATATCTACAAAAAAATCAAGAAAAAAATTACCACACATATACGAAAAAACCGATACTTTTTTCAACCTGTCGCGAAGCTCTTTGCTTACGGCATCGTTTTTCAGCGAAAACTGGGATCTATTAAGAGTTGCATCAAAAGATAAATTTCATGAAACATATCGTATGGAACTTCTACCTGTATTGTTTGACATACAAAAACACTCATATGACAGTGGAGCTCTTATGTGTTCTTTGTCTGGAAGTGGTTCTACTATGTTTTGTCTTTGTTATGAAAACGATGCTGCCAAATTATCAAATAAATTATCAAGTAAATTTAGTGATTGTAGAGTTAAAATATTGGATTTTGACAATCAAGGTATCAAAAGTTATGAGTAATATCATAAGAACCTGTATAGGTTGTAGAACAAAATTGGCACAAAATACTCTATATAGATTTATATGCAAGGATAAAAATATATTTTCATACAAAGGCGAAGGTAGGTCTTTTTATATTTGCAAAAGTTGTGTATTAGATGAAAAAAATATTTCAAAATCTGCAAAAAGATTATGTAAAAACAACAAAGATTATGTCGATGATATCAAAAAAATCCTCAAACAAAAAGGAGCCTAAATAATAGAGGTTTTTAGAGGTGGACTAAAATAATATATTTGATAAGCTATATGATAGGATTAGATAACCTACAATTGATATATACAATATAAATTCAACACATACTCAAAATAAAATATCTCTTAATTTGAACAAAAACAGCAAAGATTGTGCCAAAGATATCAAAACTGCCCTTAATTTCAACAACTTATGATAAAATAGTTTGATTTTAATACAAGGAAGTGAATGTCAAACAATATAAAAGTTAGTGAAATTGCAAGTGAAGCAGCTACTAACAATCAAAAAATTATAGATAGTGCCAAAGATATTGGTATCGCTATCAAAACTGCTGCATGCAAAGTTAGTGAAGAAGAGGCCTCTGCTATATTGGATTATATATTAAATGGCACAAAGCCAAAAATAGTATCAATACCAAAGAATATAGAAAAAGAACAAGAAAACAAAACAAAAAAAGAACAAGATGACAAGGATAAAAAACTACAAAGCAAATCGAACTCAAATCAAAAAAACAAACCTGTAAAAATCACAAAACCAATAGAAAATAATCAAAAACAACAACTAAAAATCATCAAAAAAATCAATTCAAAAACAATAACTGACAATAAAATCGAACCACAAAAACACGATATAAGCCAAGACACTCAAGAAGATATGCAAAAAGATACACAAATTCAAATCAAAGAAAATGACAACCAAACAAAACAAGCCCCACAAATAAAAAGAAAACAAGGTTCTTTAAAGATAATCAAAAAAAATAGGCCGACAAAAAAAGATATTGATCATGGAGTAGTAGCCACAAAAACACAGAGAAAATCATTGAGTGAGCTTCTTGGCAACACTCCAACAACTGATGACAAAAAAACAAAAAAACAAAAAACAAAAAAACCTAAACAAAATGCAAAATCATCGAATCAGGGTCAGATTGTTCAGCTTGATACAAAATATGATTTTTTTGAATCTGAAGATTCTATCATGGGTGAAGAGGTTGTTTTATTTGATATGGGCAAAATTGAGACATCTAAATTTCTCGAAGATCAGCCAAAAAAGAAACAAACAAACCAAAATCAACACAATAGAAAAAGAGGTTCATTTGGCAATAGGCCAAGAGGATTAGGAAGAAAAAAACCGCAAAAGAAATACGATAAAGAGATCAAAGATGAAACGATAACAGATGTTACTATACCAAAAGAGTGTAGAGTATATGAATTTGCTAATTTTATAGGCAAAAGTGATGGTGAGATTATAGGAACTTTATTTAAGTTAGGACTTGTTGTAAACAAAAATAACTTTTTAAATGATGATGAGATAGAAATATTGGCAGAAGAGTATGGCATATCTGTGACAATTAAAGATATGTTAGAAGATTTTGACTATGATAACGACCAACAAAATGAAGTCGTAGATACTAAAAATTTCACCACCAAACCACCTGTTGTGACGATTATGGGACATGTTGATCATGGCAAAACCTCCCTTTTAGACAAGATAAGAGATACCCAGATAACCAAAAAAGAGATTGGTGGTATCACTCAACACATCACTGCTTATACTTTAGAGAAAAATGGAAAACATATCACATTTGTTGATACACCTGGACACGAAGCATTTATGACTATGCGCGAACATGGTGCAAATATAACTGATATAAGTATTATTGTAGTTGCTGCCGATGATGGTGTCAAACCTCAAACTATAGAATCAATAAAAGTAGCAAAAAAATCAAATACGCCGATAATTATAGCCGTAAATAAAATGGACAAAGAAACTGCAAACTTAGATATGGTCAAAACAACTATGGCCACACACGGAATAACAGCAAATGACTGGGGAGGTGATACAGAATTTGTTCCTGTGTCAGCACTTAAGGGTGATGGAATAGATGACTTGTTAGAGACTATCAATATACAAGCTGAAATCATGGAACTAAAAGCAGACCCAACAGCTATGGGCAAAGCAGTAGTGTTAGAGTCGTCTATGAAAAAAGGTGTGGGTGCTGTAGCTTCTGTTATCGTTCAAAGTGGTGAGCTAAAAATTGGTGATCCAATAGTAGCAGATACAACTCACGGCAAAATAAAAGCAATAATAAACGATACCGGAATGCGTGTCAAAACTCTAAAGATGGGTTTCTCTGGTGAGGTTATCGGTCTTGATGATATACCTACAACTGGAGTTTCACTTGTAGCTATAGACAATATAAATGAGGCTAAAAATATTGCGCATACAAGATATGAGCATGCAAGAGCAAAAGAACTTAGTCATTCAACGAAAGTTTCACTTGATGAGATGTCAGCACTTATAGCTGATGGTAGAATAGATACATTGCCAATAATACTCAAAACAGACACGGGTGGTTCACTCCAGGCCTTACAATCAACTCTACAAGAGATAAAAAATGATGAAGTAAAGGTTAAAATAATAAGCTCCGGTGTAGGTGCGATAACACAAACAGATCTGGATATGGCAAAAGCTGGAGCCAATTGTATTATAGTAGGCTTCAATGTCCGCCCTACTGGCGCAGTGAATACAAAAGCAAAAGCAGACGGTATATCTATAAATACTTATTCTATAATATATGATCTCATTGATGATATCAAGCTTATTTTATCTGGTATGATGAGCACAATTGTCACCGAAGAAAACACAGGACAAGCTAATGTACTTGAGACATTTGTAGTTCCAAAAATAGGCACTGTAGCCGGAACCAAAGTAACAGATGGAAAGGTAATTATAGGAGGAAAAGCTAGAGTAATACGAGATGGTATCGTGATATACACTGGGAAAATCGCCTCTCTCAAAAGATTTAAAGATGATGTCAAGGAGGTCAAAAATGGTTTTGAATGTGGCATAATATTTGAAAAATTTAATGACATCCAACCAAATGACTACATAGAGACGTTTATTGAAAATGAAACAGTGAAAAAAATGTAGGCTGATTTTGAAATCTCTAAATATTCTCAAAGCACAATCACTTCTCATGGAATTGGTGCCTGAGGCTTTGTCGCAACTCAGTGATGAAAGAATAAACTCTTTGAACATATTGGAAATTGATTGCAAAAATGGAAAATACGATGCAAATGTGTATTTTGATAGTGGCTCAATACCAAAAAATGATATAAATGATACCATAAAGCAACTCAAAAAGGCAAATGGTTTTATAAGATCGTATTGTTTAAGTGCGACAAGCTGGTATAGATGTCCCAACTTTACATTCAAGTCAAAAAACTTCGATGAAAATATATCAAATATAAATACTCTTTTTGAGAAAATATCAAAAAAAGACAAAAATGGAGTTTGAAAAGTCACTAAAAACTGCGATACAAGAGTGTGGTGCTCATATATACGAGATAAAAACTCGCAAACAAGATGATATAACTATATATACTATATTTATATTCAACGAAGAAGGAATCACTATAGACAAATGTAGCGAAGTTAGTCGTGCTATTTCGCCGATATTTGATGTGTATAAACCAATAAGTGGAAAATACTCTTTTGAAGTAAGTTCGCCCGGTATTGAACGGACATTAAAAACACTCTCAAATTTCAAATGCTCCATAGGAGAGTATATCAAGCTTAAAACTAAAGAATCCTTAAAATTGCAAGGTATTTTAGAAAAAATTGATGATGATATCATCTATCTTAAATACAACGATGAAAAAATAAATATCGCTTTTGATGATATCTTAAAAGCGCAAACCTATATCAAGTGGTAAATCAAAAATACAAATCTTATGCAAAAATAAATATATTTTTAAAAATTGTTGGCAAAAAAGACAGTTTTCATCTACTCAACTCTCGGTTTATCAAACTTAAATCGCTTTATGATATATTTACAATAAAACCAAACAATACAAATAGCTTCACAATCGATGGCAACTTTGATTGTAGCTTGGAACAAAACACCATATATAAAACCTATACAAAACTTTGTCAAATAGATAAAAATGTTGAAAAATTTTATAAAAAATATAGCATAAGTGTTGAAAAAAATATCCCGTCATATGCCGGGCTTGGTGGAGCGAGTAGCAATGCTGCATGTTTTATAAGAATTACAAACGAGCTGTGCAAGCTTAACTTACCCTTACAACAGATGTTAAGTATTGCTCAAAATATAGGATGTGATGTTCCATTTTTTGTATATGATTATGACAAAGCAAATATAGGTGGGTTTGGTGAGATTATTGAATCCTTTGATGAGCCTGATATGAACTTCGAAATTTTTACACCAGATATCAAATGTAGCACAGCAAAAGTGTATCAACAATACGACAAAATAGCAAAACAAAATAAAAATAGTGATTTCAAACATCTATTTAAAACATACTCAAAAGATATATTAAACAACTTTAGTATATATGAGTTAAACGATCTTTATTTGCCAGCTACAAAACTATATGAGAAGTTGGAACTATATAAAAAAGGCTGGCACTTTAGTGGTAGTGGTAGTAGTGTATTTAGACAATCAAACAATAGTAGTTTTTCATGCGAAACTACAATTTTTTAAACTATATCGTTTGAAATTGGTATTATTTTTTGTTTAAAAGATAGTCAGCCACAAGTTGTATAAACGGGTCACCTGCCCTTTCTTTGAGATATGATATATAAAATTTCCTTTGGATTTTTGTTTTTATCGCAGATGTGAACAATAAACCGTTTTTTACATAATCCTCCAAAGCATATTTTGATACTATAGATACTGTTGGAGTTTCGTTTTTGTTGCTTTTTAACACTGTATTTATTATTGATGTTGGGCTTGATGATTCGTTTATTATGTTAAAATGTTCACAATCTGGCAGGTCTGATTGCTCCAATGCCTCTTTAAAGATTTGCCTTGTGTTGCTATTTTTGTCTCTACATACCCATTTGTAGCTAAGAATATTGTTGGCATCTAACTTACTTGGCAGTTTTTGATTAGAAAATATAAGTATCTCATCATTCATCCATTTTTTATTTATAATATCTTTTGTATCAATAAGCACATCTACCAAAGCTATATCAATATCTTTATCACGAAGCTTTTCTATGGCTACAGCAGATGTAGAAACCTCTATGTTTACATCATTTTTTATGGCATCTTTAATTGCGTTTAAATAGTTGGGCAAAATATAGTTGCCAGCTACATATGAAGTGCCGAAATCGAATATTGTCTTTTTGTTTATGACATTTACCACTTCTCTTTCTGCCTTGAGAACGGTTTTTTCTATTTTTTCGCATATGTTTAAAAAAGCCTTGCCTGCTTTAGTTAGTTTTGTGCCATTTCGTTTTCGCACAAATACCTCTTGTTCCAAATACTCTTCAACCAACTTTATTTGCTGAGTCACTGCTGGTTGTGATATGCCCAATTTTTGAGATGCTAAAGAAAACGATCTCATTCTAACTATAGTTAAGAATGTATTTATTTTTGTAAAATCTCTTATCACGCTATATCCTTATATTTTTCAACATTATAACAAATATAACTTAAAATTAATAAAAAATTATGATACTTCTTTGTTTTTATTTATAATTATATCTAATATCAATAAAAATATTGTCACCAAAGCAGGTCCAATTATCATACCCCAAAACCCAAAAGCCCCAAGTCCTGCTACTATTGAAAAAAATACTACAAGTTCATTTATTTTTGTAGGTTTTTTGACGATGTTATGATTTATGTATTTGATTATAAGGGGTTTTAATATCGTATCTGCAAATATCGATATAACTATTATCGAGTACATAGCTATATATAATGCCGACATATAATTTCCAGCAGCAACCTCAACAATCACAAATGGCACCCACATTATAGCTCCACCGATAATCGGTATAAGCGAAGCAAAACCATACAAAACACCAAACAATACACCGTCATATCCGAAACTTGATATAAAAAAACCAAATAATATTCCTTCAATAATAGCAGTTGAAAGTATAGAATAAAATACTACTCCCATAGTATCAGACAATCCTCCAAAAAGCTCATCTTTTTCTATTTTTGCAATAGGAACAAAAGATTTTAGATAAGATATTAAGTCTTGAGAATAAAATACAAAAATAGTATAAAATATAATAATAAAAACCAAATTGATGATAAAACCTGCTGTATTCAAGCCTATTTTTGAGCCTGTTTTTAGACTGCCTTCTAACAATGACTTGATATCAATTGCATCAAAAAAGTTTATAACACTACTGCTTGTCGTGTCTTTTAAGTTTGATATGTCTTTGATGACTGCTATGAATTGATTATAAAAATTGATTATAATATCTTGGTTTATATCTTTTAATATATCAACTATTTTTATGACGAAATACAATAAAGGACTAAAAAATAAAGCGAACAGCAGTGTCGTCATCGTCAAAGTGACGATTGTTTTATTTTGCAACTTATTTGCTATTTTTACTCTTATGGCATTTGTAGATATTGCTAATAATAATGCTACAAATAATGATAACAAAAAAGGTTCAAAAAGTTTATACATCAAAAAAAATAGTGTCAATAATGACAACAATAAAAATATCACTCTGTTAATATTTATCATAACTCCTGCTCCTTAAAAAACTTGTTGTTTGTTATATTTTGTCTAAATATCTCTTTTGATGATATTTTAGTAGTTTTTTCTAAAAATACCGATGTGCTATTTATGTATACAATATAATTGTTGTTTGTTATTTGTATCACAGCTTTATATGGAACTTTGACAATATGGCCTATATTTTCTGTGCCAAAACCAGCCTCAAATGAAAAATGATTTTCTTGGAATTTGATTGAATTAAAAGTATAGTTAGTTAAAATAAATTTGATTTTTTGTTTGTATTTATCTAATATTGATTGTTTTAGTTCTGGTTCATATACAACAAACCAAGATATGACTATCAAATCTATATTATCGGTTATTTCATATAAAAGCTTGAGCATCTCTTTGGTTTGGAATTGTTGCAAATTTACTAATTTTGGGTTTTTAAGTATTTTTATTATGTTTTGATTTTTGGGCATATCATATCCTTGTTGTAATTTTTGTCAAACCCTATCATGGCATTTAATAAAGCTATTTTTTCACTATTTTTTAGCATATCTACAGATATATCTTTTTCATACAACTGCTTGCTTTCAATAAGTCGTTGTCTAGTCGTGCCTTTGTGCAGTGGTTTTGCTGGTGTTATCCAGCGTTGATTATATTTGATAGCTATATTTGCTATGCTTGTATCTGTTATGAGTTTATTTTTGACTATTATTATCTCATCACAATCACCTCTTTTTTCATACAAGGTGTTGATATTGTTTCTATTTAAAAATTTTTTATCATATTTTATATCATTGTCATATATCAAATAAAAACTTTTAATAACTTTTTTGTCATATTTTTTATATTCAACAAACAATATCTCATTTTCGTCATATATTATATTGCACTTCATTTTATTTTTATTTGGTGGATAAATATACTCTTCTATATTTATATTTAATCCAATTGTTCTAACCACTCTTGCCTTGTGATAGCTTATGTTAAATGTATTATAGTTTTTGCATTTTATTGTCTCAAAAAAAATCATGGTAGGTATATTTTATCATTTAATTCTTTATATTCGTTTGATATTTTACTATCGCTTGTAATTCCACCACCGCTTTCATAAAAAAGAGAGCCGCTGTTGTCTCTTTTTATATATCTTATCAGCACATAGCTCTTAAAATTTATACCATCATATATACCAAATACGCCTGTGTAATATGTTCGATTTCTACATTCTATATTTTTTATAAGTTTTGTTGTTTCTATTTTTGGAGTTCCGGTTATACTTCCTGCTGGCAAAAGACTGTCAACAATATATCCTATGTTATTTTGCCAATTTGCACCAAGGTAGCCCTTTATTAGCGAGCTTGTTTGTAGTATTGTTTTATTTTTTGTTGTTATCTTATTTATATATCTAAATTTTTCAACTTTTGTTTTTGAAGCTACTTTTGATATATCGTTTCGCAATAAATCTACCACCATAGTGTGCTCTGCGAGTTCTTTTTTGCTATCTATTAGCTTTTGTTTTGCATTTTTTATTTTATAATCTATGGTGCCCTTCATGGGGTATGTATATATCTCATTGTTTTTTATCTCTATAAATTTTTCTGGGGAAAAACAAACAAACTTATCTTTATACAAAAGTTTAAAACTGCTATTTGATAAGTTATAAATTTCATCAAGACTTATTTTTATTTTCAAAGGCGTTGTAGCAGTAAGATTTAACAGATAAGTGTTGCCAGATGCGACATTTGTTTGAACTTTATTGAACATTTTTGTATATTTGGCAAAAGAAAATTTTTCATATTTTAAGATTGTGTTATGTTTTAAATAATTTTGATTAGTAAGTTTATATTTGATATTTATTGGTTGTTTTGACAACTCAAATATATCATAAGAAGTTTTATCAAAACTTATAATAAAACCAAATGGAATTCTGTTTTTGCCAAATAAGTTTAATTTTTTAGCAAACTCTCCTGTATCATAGGAGAGTTTCATATATTCAAATCCTATAAAAACGGATTTGCGTATAATGCTATCAAAGCTATTACAAGAGTATATATAACTTGTGCTTCAATCATAGCAAGTGCTATAAACATGGTAGTCATAAGTTTGCCACCAAGACCTGGGTTTCTAGCAGTTCCTGCGATAGTCGCAGCTGCTGTATTTCCCATACCAATAGCACCACCCATAGCTGCTATACCCAATCCAACACCAGCTGCCAAAACAGAGTATGCCTGTATTGTCGATGTTCCATCTTCAGCGAAAACCAAAGTTGATATTGCCAACAAACCAAATATAATTTTATTCATATTTATCCTTTTTTGAAGTTTTGTCTTTCGGATATCGTAAATGCTCGAGC
>QMKX01000006.1 GCA_003643835.1 Campylobacterota bacterium | reverse complement strand
TGCTATTTTTGTATATGGCTACAAATTTAAAATCTTCATCTAAATAATTTGACGGCGTGAATATAAGTTGTGGGTTATCTTGTGATATATCTATCTTGATGTTGCCCGATAGATCAAACTTGGCTTGTTTGCCGTCTTTTAGCATCTTGATTTTCAAAACTTGTATTGCTTTGTTTTTATCAAGTTGATTATTCTTAACCAAACTATCAAACATTTTGTCACTTATGGTGACTATTATTTTTGGTTTTTGTGGGTTTTGATAATCTATTTTGATTTTGTCGTTAGCATTTAGGGCACTAAACCACAACAATGCTAAAAATAATACAGTTTTTTTTAACATTATTTAAAAATTAACTGGTTTCAGAACATCACTGCTATCAATTGTCATAAATTGAGTATCACTAAGATATGCTATCATTTTATTGTTGTCGGTATATTTTTTGATATGAGCTTCACTAAAATCAGTTGTGCCACCACAGGCAAGAAAATCAACAGCGCCAGCAGGTCGAACTCCAACTGCATTAGCATTTATATCAGTTTTGGAACCATCGAGATACTGCTCATCTACTCGCACTGTAAAGTCATTCATGCATCGATGAAGCGCCATAAGATAAGTTTTGCCACTTGTATTTACTGAAAAAACTTTTGTAGGCAAACCACTATCAAAATAAAAATACTCGGTAACATTCATAGTGCCCGCAGTATTCAAATCACCAACATCAAATGAAAAACCAGGGGCACATTCGGTGATACCCATTAGTCGATGGCTTGTTCCTACCTTGCCATAGACCATTTTATCAAGTGGCGCCAAAGTAGCCATATAATTGCCTGCTCTATTTGACTTAAATAAAGACAATAGTTTATCTGTGGTGTCGCTGTTATGAACAAATGGTGAGCTAATTTTTGCAACTCCTTGGGTGCTATCAGAGCCGTCCTGTACCGAGGCATATAAAACACCATTGCCGTAGGTTAAATCATGAACATTAAAATCGGGCTGACTGGTATAATTAAGTTGGCTATAATCAACACTTGTCAAATCAAGTTCGGTTATGCTGGCTCCATTATTTTTAACCACCACTATACTGGATGAGGTTTGTCCCGAGTTTTCAACTAATATATAAACCTCTTTTGAGATAGGATTTGTGAACATATTCATATAAGTTGGGGCATAACCGACCACAGTTTGGATTGAGGCTGTTATGCCATTGACTGTTGTAATAGTGTTAGCAGCTGCATCGGCACTATTGCTGGGGATATCTATCGCATAGAGTTTATTAGTTGTGTTGTTAGCAATTACCAAAGCTACACTATCGCTCCCACTTGCTAATGTAAAATTATCAATCTTACCTGTGCTAAATGGCTGTCCTGTTAAAGCACCACTTAACATAGAGCCTGCGTTTGGTGTATTGCTATTGTTGCTATCTTCACTACTGACGATACCATTTTCACCTCCACAACCACCAAATACAAATATCACTGATACAAATACCGATAAAATACCTATAATTCTTTTCATAATTTCTCCTTTTTTATATTATATCACCACTTTCTTAAAAAACTCTTATTATATAGGTATATTTATTTTATTTAGATACTATTCCATAAATTTTAAAGGATAATTATGCAAAAGATAGATGTAGCTGGTTCGACGGTTGATTTTTTTAAGGTAGTTAAAGATGGTTTAACTACATATAGGTTTGATACGAGCAAATGCGGTCCTCCAGACCCTATGGTTAATGCTATGGCAGGACTTAGATTGCTTGATGATAGCTCAAAGTTAATTATGACAAACCACAAAGCTCCCGGCGGACTATTTCCAAAAGTAGAACAAGAGTTTGATTATGAGATAGAAAACTTAAACGATGGCACAGTTGAGGTTACATTTACTAAAAAAGAAGGCTCTGCAAACACCACCGATTTCACACAAAACAGCTGTGGAGGATAGTTTAAACTTTTGAACATATCCCAACAGTTTGCTCCACCGTTTTCACTGATAGCTCCTTTTTTTATAGTAGGGGTATTTATATATTTAGTAAGCATGGTTGCGTTGTTTGGTTTTGATATGGCTACTATTAGTATGTTCGATACATACACACTATCGTGGACCCATCTTTATTTGTTGGGTTTTGTTATGATGATTATACTTGGAGCATCTGCCCAACTGGTGCCTGTGGTGCTTGAGACAGGGCACTTTGCTGTAGATTTGTATTATGCTATATATCCGTTGCTTTTTTTTGGCACTTTGGGTATGGTTATTGGTTTTTTGTATTTTGCTATATTGTTGCCATTTGGTGGTGTATTAGTTTTGGTAGCGTTTGTTATATTTATAGCTGAAACTATTTTGACTATAACCAAGGTTCAAAAGTTTAGTTTTGTTATATTTTGTGTTCTTATAGCAAATATATTTTTATTTTTTGGTTTGATTGTTGGTTTGATTATGGCTTTGGGTTATAGTGGTATTTTAAATATAGATATTGTATCTTTGCTAAAAACTCATGTTTATATGGTATTTGTAGGATATGTGGGTATCACTATCATGGGTTTAAGTTTGGTTTTATTGCCAATGTTTTGGTTAAGTCATAGTTTTAGCTGGATTTGGGTCAAAACAGCTGTAGCGGTGTTAAGTGTAGCTATTTTATTGTCTGGAGTGTCATTGTTTATAGGCATACCGCTTATAGACAAATTTATAGATATCTTATGTGTATCATCATTTTTTTTATATTTTATACAAATCTTTATAATATTTCGCACAAGAGTGAGACACGAAAATGACATATATTTCAAAGCTATGATTTTTTCGTTTTTATCACTACTGGCATCTTTGTTGCTTGGATTTTATCATATTTTCTCGCCATTAGAAAATGGCACAGAAGGTATATTTGCCTTGTTGTTTTTAGGCTTTGTTGGGTTTTTGATATCAGGACACTTGTATAAAATCATCCCGTTTTTAGTGTGGTATGAGAGGTTTTCACCGCTTGTAGGTAAAGAAAAAGTGCCTATGCTAAGCGATATGATACCAGAAAAAACATCAAATATACAGTTTTGGTTTAGTTGTTTTGGTGTTATTTTTGTGGTTTTTGCTATATTTTATAGTTTAAACTTTGTTTATATTGTCGGTGTTATTTTTCTTGTGTTCGGGGCTGTTTTGTTGTTTAGAGATGTTTTGTATATGATAAACATAAAACACAACTCTAATACTTCACATATCTTATGATATTGTAAACTTTTGATAGTTTGTATTTTCTATATCTTCCTGGTTTTTTCTTGTTTTCGCCCGGATAACTTATAGTCAAAGCTATCTTTTTTTTGTAATCAACCCATCGGACAAATATAGCACTATGTTGGATATTGTGGTATGATAGGTTTATAAAATACAACCAATCTCCGGGCTTAAACATAGATATATTTGCATATTTGCCCGATGGCTTTGATTTGTATATAGTGATTTTCTTGCCACCCTTTCTTGAGGCTCTATTGAAAACTTCATTTATATAATCCCAACAACCACCACGATATATCTCTTTTTTTTGTATCATATTGTTTGCTACATTTAAAACTTCGCTCTTTTTTGAATATTTCGTTGAGTTTTTTGGTTCAAATTTACCAAATGGAGTTTTGTTTGTGTTTTTTATACTATCTTGGCCAAACTTTTGTGTGTGAATTTCATCTTGATTTGAGACAGGAGTGCAGCCAACAAACAATAATACAACCAACAAGCTTAAATACATTTTATAAACCTTTCAAAGTATCATAGCATATCTAACTTAAGGTGACCTTAATTTAGAGCATATTCTACCGCTTTAGTAGCATGAATATATGTTGTATCAAATACTTTTATAGATAAATCATCTTGTGATATCAAAAGACCAATCTCTGTGCAACCAAATACCACACCTTGTATATTTTGTTGTTTGTTTATGATATCAAGATAAGCCTGCCTCGATCGTTTTGAAATTTTACCCAGACACAACTCACCATATATAATATCATGAATAGTATTTATATCTTTTTCACTTGGTATGATTATATTTATGCCCTCATCTATCAGTATTTGTTTATAAAAATTTTCTTTTATTGTAAATTTTGTGCCAAGAAGCAAAACATCTTTTATACTGTTTTTTTGTATCTCATGTGCTGTTGCTTTTGCGATATGCAAAAATGGTATTTTTATATGTGGTTTGATTTGTGGCAAGAGTTTGTGCATAGTGTTTGTGCATATTATTATAAAATCCGCACCCCCGTTTTGCAAGGATAGGCATGCATTTATGAGAATGTTCCCTGCTTCTTGCCAACGATTTTGCTGTTGGAGTTTTTCTATTTGTTCGAAATTTATCGTATATAAGATAGATTTTGCATTGTTTTGACTACCCAATATCTTGTTGGTTTGTTGGTTTATAATCTTATAATAGATCAAGGTAGATTCCCAACTCATACCACCTAATAATCCAATTGTTTTTATTTTACAGATACCATTTTTCGTCTTAGATATGCCAGTTTGCTTTGAAGCGGTAAATTTTTAGGACAAGTGTCATCACAACCCAATAAGCTCATACATCCAAATATACCCTCATCATCGCCTATTATCTCAAACATATCTGCTTCGTCTCTTTCATCGCGTGGGTCACATAGAAATCTGGCAACCCTATTTAAAGCTACAGCACCTTTAAACTTTGGTCTCATCTGTTTGGTGCCACATGCTGCTATACAACATCCGCACTCAATACACCTATCAAGCTCAAACACCTCTTCGGCTACTTCAGGTTCCATTGGTTTTTCTATGTTGTCTATAATTGTTTGTTCGTTTGTGTGTATCCAACTTGCTACATCTTTTGACATTTCGTTCATCCATTTTGCTGTATTTATACTAAGGTCACCGATAAGTTCAAATACAGGCAACGGTAACAATGTAATTTCACCATCTTTATAGTCTCTTGTCAAAGTTTTGCAAGCAAGTGTAGGTGTGCCATTTATCACCATAGCACAGCTTCCGCATATGCCAGCACGACAAACAAAATCAAACTGTAAAGTATGATCAAGTCTATCTCGTATGTAGTTCAAAGCCACAAATATAGTCATACCATCTGTTTCGTGCACTTCATAAGTTTGTAGTTTGGGCCTATCGCTTTTGTCAAGCGGATTGTATTTAAATACATTAAATATAAGTTTTCTACTCATAACCTACCTCTACTCTTTCATTTTTATTTTGATATTTTTTTGGCAACTTGTATGGCATAAGTTTTTTCTGTATTTCGTGCCTGTTTTTATTTTTGTTTTCTTGCCGTATTTTATCTACCTCTTCTTGTCTTATGGCACTTTGTGGGTGTTCTATTACATTGCCTTTTTTGCCGTATCCACGAAATCCGGGTGGTAGCTCCATACTATTGATATCAAGTTCTTCATAACTAACTTTTGGTTCGTCTAACTCTTTTTGCTCCCAAGTAGTCAATGTTCTTTTAAGCCAGTTTTTATCATCGCGTTTTGGAAAATCTTCTCTTGTGTGTGCCCCTCGGCTTTCAGTTCGCAACATCGCTCCTTTGGTGATACATAGAGCGAGCTTGAGCATTTTTTGCACTCTTAATGTATCGATAAGTCCAGGGTTCGCAAATTTTTTCCCACTTCTTATATGCACTCCCAAGCTATCTTTATAAAGTTTTTTCAATTCATTTAAAGCAACTTTAAGCTCGCTACCTGTTCTAAATATACCTACTTTGTGCATCATAATTTTTCGCATTTTGTCTCGAATATCATATATGCTTAACTCATTTGGTTTGTGAATTATATCACATACTTTTGATAGTATAGTGTCTTGCTCTAAATCAAACTCATTCATAAAATCATTTGCTAACTTAGTGTCTAGTTTGAGGTTGTGTTTTTTGCAGTACGAAGCAACATACTCGCCAACAATCATACCAGATACAACTGTTTCTGCTACACTATTTCCTCCAAGACGATTAAATCCATGCATATCCCAACAAGCCGCTTCCCCACAAGAAAAAAGCCCCTTAAGGTGTGGTGATTGACCTGTTTCATCTACTTTTATGCCACCCATACTATAGTGTTGCATAGGACGAACTGGTATCCATACACCTTCGCAAGCAGGATCAATTCCCAGAAAATTTTTGCATATATCTTGCATATCTCTTAAGTTTTTTTCTATATGTTTTCGTCCCAATATAGATATATCAAGCCACAAATGCTCGCCATAAACCGATGGCACCCCTTTGCCAGCTCGTATATGTTCGGTCATACGACGACTTACTACATCGCGACTTGCTAACTCCTTTTTTTCTGGTTCATAATCTGGCATAAATCTATAACCATCAACATCTCTCAAAATACCGCCATCGCCCCTACAGCCTTCGGTCATAAGTATGCCAGAGGGCACTAAAGCAGTAGGGTGAAACTGCACCGCTTCCATATTCGCTAGTTTTGCTACACCAGTTTCCAAAGCAATAGCTGCTCCTGTTCCTTCACATATCACTGCATTGGTTGAAGCTTCAAATATCCTACCATATCCGCCAGTTGCTACAGTAGTAGCTTTTGACAAATAAGCAAAAACTTCTCCATTCATAAGGTCTTTGACCACAGCACCATAACATACACCATCTTTGTGTATCAGTTTGACAGCTTCTTTTTTCTCAAGTATCTCAACACCTTGTTTGATAGCTTCATTTGCTACAGCATAAAGCATGGTATGTCCTGTAGCATCAGCAGTATAGCAAGTTCGCCATTTTTTAGTGCCTCCAAAATCTCGTGAGGCTATAAGCCCGTGTGAGCTTTCATTTTCTGTTATAGTTTCTCTTTTGCCGTCCATCATCACCGATTTATCGCCCTTTTGTATTCTGCTCCAAGGCACTCCCCAAGCTGTTAGTTCTCGTATAGCTTTAGGAGCAACTTGAGTGAACATTCTCGCTACTTTTTGGTCGCACCCCCAGTCGCTTCCTTTTACTGTATCCTCAAAATGCACATCTTCGTTGTCGCCTTTGCTCATAACTGAGTTGGCTAAACTCGCTTGCATACCACCTTGTGCAGCAGAGCTGTGTGAGCGCTTGACAGGTATAAGTGATAAAACTGTTGTTTTGTATCCTGCTTCTTTGGTAGATATAGCAAGTCTCAAACCTGCCAGCCCACCCCCAATTATTAGGTTGTCTGTATAAAATATTTTCATTTTATTTCTCCGCTTGGTATATATCTACCTTCATTGTGCTCTAATCCTATCTTGACATAAGCTAACAGAGATAAAATACCAAGCAATAGAAAAAATGAAGTTATAAACCATTTGATTTTTTTTAGTCTAACTCTTGTTAGTTTAACATCATCACCCTCAAACCAGCCCCACTTGACCGATAATTTATATAAACCTATAGTTCCATGAAGTTCAACTGCGATTAAAAGTAATATATATAAAGGCCACATTAGCTGCTCTACTACTCTGTTTGAGCTCATATACGGACCAATATCGGCTGGGTTTGTAAGCATAATATACAAATGCACAGAACCTAAAAAAAACAGAGCAAACCCTGTTATTGCTTGCATGAACCATAGTTTTGTCTCATCGTGAGCAAACATGAGCATATGTGCTTTGAAGTTTCTATATTGTCTATACGAATTTGGAAATTTACGAATAGCCAAAAATGCATGCAATACAAATATAGCAAATATCACTGCTACACTAACTGATACAAATGCTGGATGACCGCCGTCTATTAGCCAACTACCCTCAAGAAGTTTTGTAACTTTATACATAAAATCTTTGCTTACGAGTATAGATGAAACCAAGGCCATATGCACCCACATAAAAAGTCCCAATACAAGTCCACTTAAGCTTTGAAAAAAATCAAGCCTAGCAGGAATTTTGCTCTTTTTGCCATCTACTTGTCTATCTATCAGACCCTCTATTATATAGTTTTTATTTTTCATGAGCGTATGTTATCAAAACAACATTAACATAAACAGAAAAAACTGGAAAATTAGAAAATTAACAATATTTTGTTTGTTTATAATGAATTTATAAGCTTGATATGCTATACTACAAATAAAACTTAAGGAGCATTATGAGTATCAAAGAAAATATGAATTTCATCAAACGAGAGATAGGAACACAAGAGGAGTTTTTGTCTGGGTTTTTAAAGGTTGAAAAATACTATAAAAAATACAAAAACTATATATATTTGTTGTCAGTAGTAGCTGTCATAGCTATAATATCAACTATATCAATAAACTACATAAACGATAAAAATAAACTAAAAGCAAACGAAGCATACAACAAGCTTCTGTCAAATCCAAACGACAAAGAAGCTTTATTTATACTGCAAGATTTAAACAAAAAATTATATGATATAATTAGTTATAAAAAAAACCAAAAATCATCCATGAACGATGATTTGATATATCTAAAAGGTTTAATCAGTTTCCAAAATATAAAAGATCAAGATAATATAGATGAGATAAATAAAATTTTACAAGATAACAACTTTTTATTAAAAGATTATGTTATATTTAAGAAGGCTTTGATTTTGACTAAACAAGGTAAGCTTAAGCAAGCAAAAGACAGTTTGAAATTTATAGCAAAAGAGTCACCAATAGCAGAGTTGTCAAATATATTAAATCACCACCTATCGGCAAACGGGGCAAAATAGTGAGATATATTTTTGTTATATTTTTTTTCATCTTAGTGTTTAGTGGCTGTGTTCAAAAACAGTATTTCCAACCAGATGATACAGTTGGTTATGTGCCAAGCGAAGATATAGTAGAAGATAGTTATATACTAAACTATATCTCAGGCAGATTGATACTTCTTGAAAATGACAAACTAATCACAAAAGATAAAGAACTTGCTACAAAACTTCAAAAAAACCAAGAGATTGTCAATTATGAACATGATGAGGTTTTTATAAGTTATAACAACGACTTAATTTTAAGCGATACAAACAGAACAATAAAACTTGAAAGCAAAGTGATAAGCTTAGCAAAAAAAGGCAATATTTTAGCACTTGTATTACAAGACAACTCTATGATATTGTATGATTTGGAGTTAGATGAAGTTGTATTCAAAGAGAAACACGACCACTCATATATCAATAATAAAAAAGTAGCTACACCGATATTTATAAATAAAACAGTTTTATTTCCTACACTTGATGGTAAAGTTTCGGTAGTAAGCTTATCTCAAAGAAAAACTTTAAGAAACCTTATAGTAGCGACAACAGGGTTAGTCAAAAATGTGTCATATCTCAATGTTGTAAACAATACACTCATAGCAGCAACCAACAATAATATACTAACATTTGGCAATACAAAGCTAAACCTAAAAGAATATGAAGTAGCCAATATAGTTGCAGATGGCGGATTTATCTATATAGCTACAGTAGATGGTCAAATCATCAAACTAAACCATAAATTAGAAGAGATAAACAAGAAAAAATACAAATTTGCCAAAATACTTACACTCGCAGTTACAAACAAGTTTATATATGGTTTAGAATCGCAAAATTATCTCATAAAACTCTCCAAGAATTTCAAAACATCACAAATATACGATATTTGGTTTAATGAATACGAAAAAACAACATATCTTAAAGATAAGTTGTATTATGACAACAGATACTTGAAGTTGCGATGATAGTTTGTGATATAGGCAACACTCATATAAAATTCAAACAAAACAACAAAATTTTTAACTTATCATTTGATGAACCTATGCCAAAATTTGACGAAAAGATACACTATATATCAGTTTGTAAAAAAGGTGAAAAAATACTCAAACAAAACTACGAAAATACTCAAGATATGTCAAGTATTATCAACTTTGACACAAACTATATGGGTCTTGGTGTTGATAGAGCAGTAGCTTGTAAGTATATAAAAGACGGCCTAATTGTAGATGCTGGTTCGGCTGTAACTGTAGATTTAGTTCAAAACTTTAAACACAAAGGCGGCTATATATTACCCGGACTCAAGGCATATAAAAAGATGTATAAAAATATATCACAAAATCTAAACTATGAACAAAATTTTGATTTTGATATAGATAAAGATACACTACCATACGATACAGCAAGCGCTATATCTTATGGTGTGATACAATCAATTTTGCTCCTTATAAAAAATACAGCAAAAAAGAGTAAAATACTCATAACAGGTGGAGACGGTAAGATGTTGTCAAAATATATAAAAAATACCCAATACAGAGAAAATTTAGTTTTAAACAATTTAGAGCAAATAATAAAGGAAAACAGATGCTAACAGTAGCTTTGCCAAAAGGGCGAATAGCCAAGCTTACTTTAGAGAAGTTTGAGCATGCTTTCAAAGAGAAATTTGAATTTCACAACAGAAAGCTTATTTTAAAAAAAACAAATTTCACATTTTTAAATGTCAGAAGTCAAGATGTGCCTACTTATGTGAATTATGGTTCAGCTGATTTAGGAGTAGTTGGACTTGATGTGCTTGAAGAGAAAAGCTATGATATCGTCAAACTACTTGACTTGCAAATTGGTAAATGCAAAGTCGCTATTGGTTTAAAAGAAAATGAAACTATAAACTACAACAAATCGTTGATAAAAGTAGCTACAAAACATGAAAATATAACAAAAAGATATTTTGAAAAAAAAGCTATGCCTGTGGATATTATCAAACTTTATGGTTCTATTGAGTTAGCGCCACTTGTAGGTTTGGCTGATTGTATTGTTGACATTGTTGAAACTGGAGAAACTATGAAAGAAAATGGTCTAAAAGTTGCTGATACTATTTTAGAATCAACCGCATATCTTATAGCAAATAAAAACTCATATACTTTAAAAAAACAAGCAATATTTAAACTAAAAGAGCTTTTAGATGTCAGTGTTTAGTATTGGTTCGGTATGCACTTATTGTGGTGTAGGCTGCGATATCACAGCAGAGATAAAAAACAACAAAATACAAAAAATTTATGCTCAAAACGATGGCTATGTAAGTCGTGGTAAACTATGTATCAAAGGAAAAACTGGTTTTGATTTTGTAGATAGCCCACATAGAATAGAAGAAGCTAAAATTAAAATAAGTTTCATAAAAAAGCATTTTGAAGAGTTTCCAAGAGAATTAAAAGCTTTATCAAATACACTACAAAAAGTAGATGACACTTGGTTTAAAAGCACATACTCGTTTGCTACTTCATTGGTAGCTTGGAAATTAAGTGAAAATATGCGCTTGTATGGTAAGGACTCTTTTTTTGCTACTGGTGGTGCTAGAGCTTCTTGTGAGAGTGGTTATGTTTTGCAAAAATTTACAAGACAAACGATGAATAGTCCAAATATAGATAATTGTGCGAGAGTTTGTCATGCCCCTAGCTTAAATGGATTGGCTTCAACTATAGGCGAAGGAGCAGCTACAAACCCTTATGATGATATATTTGAAGCAGAGTTTTTGCTACTTATTGGCACTAATACTACCGAAGCTCACCCAATAGTAGCAAATCGTATGATAGAAGCAAACAAAAATAAAAGTTGTGAGATGGCAGTGTGCGATGTGCGAATAACACCAATATCTAAAAAAGCAAAACATAAAGTTATTTTACCATTTGAGGCAAATTTATTATTTTTAAACTGTTTGGCATATGTTATTTTAAAAGAAAAAATATACAACAAAAAGTTTATCAAAACTCGCACAAAAGAGTTTGACAATTATAAAAAACAGATTTTAAACGACCCATACTCAAACCCAGATTTTTTCAAAAAAATAGCTGGTTATGAAAACTTGGCAACTCAAATATACGACATAGCAAGAGATTATGCTACAAAAAAATCTATGATATTTTGGGGACTTGGTATCACGGAGCACATAGATGGAAGTTTTGCTGTTATGGCTATATCAAACTTAAGCCTGCTTACTGGAAATATAGGCAAAACAGGAACTGGTCTTATGCCACTTCGAGGTCAAAACAATGTGCAAGGCACTTGCGATGTGGGATGCTTGCCATACTATTTGCCAGACTACAAAAAACCAGAAATATCAGGGCTTAAAACTCCAGATGCCATAGATGCTATGCTTGAAAATAAAATCAAAACTATGTTTGTAATGGGTGAAGATATAACACATATCCACCCAAATCTAAACAAAATAAATAAAGCTATCAAAAAGCTTGATATGATAGTAGTTTTGGACCTATTTGAAAATAGCATAGCAAAAAAGAGTGATATTTTATTTGGTGTTCGGTCAGCTTATGAGAAAACTGGGGTATATGTCAATGCTATACGAAGGCTTCATTTGTCACAACCACTTGTGCATAGCGATATGTTGGATGATTGGCAAATCATAAGAGATATTGAAAATAAAATAAACGGCGATATGTTATATAAAACAAGTGAAGATGTATGGAACGATGTGCGAATAGATGCACCTATGAGATTTGGAGGAGCTTCATATCAAAAACTTGTTAAAAATAGACAAAAAGGTTTACAATGGCCTGTCAAACGAAAAGATACGCCAGTTTTACATATAGATAAGTTTAACACAGATGATGGTTTAGGCAAGTTTATATTCAACCAATATGCCATAAGAAATCAAATAAAAAACCTGATAAACAAAAATGAAAAGAGATTTTATCTCACTACAGGTAGAGTGTTGGCACACTATAACAATACATCACAAACATCACAAACAAATAGATTGAATGAACTTCACGGCGGTGATATACTTCTTGTGTCAAGCGAAGATTTTGACACAACAAAAAAGTTTGATATGGTATTGACATCACAATATGGACAAACAAACAAACTAAATGTAAAAGTTACAAGAAAAATATTGCCTGGAACTATGTTTTGTTCATTTCATCATGCAAATTCAAAAATCAACTATCTGTTTGGCGACGAAAGTGATATCAATACAAAAACTGCTTGTTTTAAATCAATTGAGGTAAAATTTGAACAAATATTCTACTAAAAGTGTAGGCGACAAAGCCGAACAAAAAGCGACAAAATTTTTGAAAAAAAATGGCCATGAGATAATAGAATTAAACTTCTATGCCAAAAAATTAGGTGAAATTGATATAATATCTACTAAAAATGGTGTGTATCATTTCGCAGAAGTTAAAAGTGGCAAAAGTTTTGAAGCAGTTTATAATATAACTAAAAGCAAACTAAAAAAGCTTTATAACTCTATAGATTATTATCTTATTGTCAATAAAATACAACCAGCATATTGTGTAGATGCTATAGTTATATCAGGTGAAAATTTTGAGTTTTTGCAATATATAGAAAATATAAGTTTATGAAATTTAATAAAGAAAACTTTTTTATAAGTAGATTTGAAAACCGCCACATAGGAGATGATGGAGCAGTAATCAACCAAAAAAAAGGCAAGTGGGTATATAGTAGCGATAGTTTTTTTGAGGATGTTCATTTTAAATTGTCTTGGATGAGTTTGGAGCAAATAGCCACAAAGGCTATGCTTGTAAATATAAGCGATGCCATAGTTATGAATGCCAAACCAAAATATGCCTTGCTAAATATAGCGATACCACCACAATTTGATAAAACTATGCTCAAAAACCTTTCAAGAGGTTTCAACAAAACAGCGAAAAAATTTGCTATCAAGATAATAGGAGGCGATACTATATCAAATAGTAAACTATGTATCTCAATAACCCTGATATCAAAAACCAAAAACCCAATATATAGGCACGGTGCAAATATAGGAGATATTGTATTTTACACTGGCGATATTGGTTTAGTTCAAAGAGATTTAGAAAAACTAAAAATAGATAAACCTATAGATGAAAATAGCAAATTTATCAAACCTCAACTAAAAGCAGATTTTTTCTATGGTGCAAGTAAATATATATCTTCAGCTATAGATATATCAGACGGACTTGGATTTGAACTTCAAAGATTGAGCAGCGCTAACAATATAGCATTTAGATTTATCAAAAAACCAACACACGATATGCTATGTAGTGGCGAAGAGTATGAGATACTTTTTACAGTGAGTTTAGAAAATCAAAAAAAAGTCCAGCTAATAGCAAAACAATTTAACACCAAAATAAACAAAATCGCAGTTGTGGTTGATGGCACCTACAAACACGATTGTGAACAGCACCATTTTTAGATGATGCTTTTGAATAGTTTTGAGAAAATCATATAAATTATTGATTGTTTTGACAAATGATATTTTGTTATCTGTTAGTCTTTTCAGTCTTTCTATTTTTGTATTATCGCCTGTCTTGCTATCTCTTCTTTGATAATACTCTCCATCACATATAGCTATAAACATAACATTTTTTAAAGAACAATCACGGGCATTTTTTAGAAATTCTTGTATGTCGGCATATTGATTATCTTGAGCTCCACCTTCATCTTTGGTATATTTATGCGATGCATATACAGTAGTTTGGTTTGTTATCCAAGAAAAATCAATAGATTTAGTATCTTTTGCTTGATTTTTAAGCTCACTTCCTTTTAGTAGTTTGCCATTTGACAGATACAAAGCATCGTCTCCTGCAGATGGCAGTTTCTTAAACTCTTGGACATTGTCAAATGAGCTAATATATTCAGAAGCCACATTTTCATATATATTTTGTTTGGCTGGGTCTTTTGCAAAAATACAACGAAAAGCTTCGTCTTTTAAAATTTTGTTTTTGATAGTATTAAAAGAATAACCAAATTTTTCTGCCCAATTTTTTATCTTGATTTTCATCTGCTTGTCATCTATTTGAGACACAACTTTTGATACATTTGTTTTTATCTGTTTTTTATATTCTTTTTGATAATTCACTATGAAAAATAAACCTCATTTATGACATCGCGTGCTAGTTTATAATCCAATCGTCTGCGATATCTGTTGTCTGCTCGCATACCTTTGAATGGTGTCAAAAATATATCACTCGTGCTTTCTCGTAGAGACGAGATAGTGTGGTTGAGCTGCACAATAAGTTTGTTTATATCTGCATCTATGGATATGCGAGTGATAGATCTGGAGCTGTAGCTGACTTTATTTGCATCTATCAAGTTGCCATGACAAAACTTGATAGACGGAGTTTTTGTGTTATCTATAGCTATCAAGCCTAGCCTGCCTTGTTTATCGTTAAATTTCATATTAGTTTTTCTCGTAGGATTTGGTAGTTGGCTTTTTAAATCTTTTAGTAGTCCTATATATTTTTGATTGTCATAAACTTTTGTTTGTGTTTGGTTTTTATTAAACAAAGCCAGACATACAGGGTGGTCTGTGTCATCAAACATCTTTGTGTTCAATAAAATATAAGCAGACAATCTGCTTAAAAATATATTTGCATTTATAAAAGAAGCTGGGATTATAGCTGCTACATAGTCGCAATTATCTAAACATTTTTCTAAAGCAAACTTATACATATCGTCATATGTAGTAGCGGGATAATCTATATTGCGTCTTGAGGCAGAGTTTTGTGCTAAATATGGTGGATTTGTAACACAAACTTTGTAACCTTTTGGAAAATCTTTTAAAGTATCTTGTCTTTGTATATCTTTGTTTTGTGGTTCTATATCAAACGATTTAAAATCATAGCACAGCGATAGGTTTTGTAGCATTGATATAAGATTGTTGGACCCAGCAAATGGTTCGAGTATTGTTGTGTTTGTTATATCACACTCCTCGCACCAATTTTTAAAACCTTGATTTTCAAAAGGGTTATGAGATGTAAAGTATTGACCATTTGCTCTTTTGTTATATTTAAAAAAATCTGCCATACTTTTATACCTTCATTTATATTTTTTGTATTATATCAAAACAAGATAAACTTTCGAGATTTTTTATATATCCAGATATTTTTTTTCAGCTTTGCTTCCAGCTATATATCCTATGCCAAATCCAGCCAAGTGAGAATACCAAGCTATATTTAATCCCATCAAAAGTGGCAAAAACGATATAGCCAATACCCATATGAGCATAACTTTTGTTTTCGTTTTGTCCACAAATGCCACAAATCCTATAAGAACCGATATAGCCCCTGAAGCACCTACTATGTTGTGACTTGTCATATTAAATATATAGATATAAGCAAAACTGGCAAGTGATGTCATAACTCCACCTATAAAAAATAACAAAAATAAAATCTTAGGACCATATGTTTGCTCTATCAATGTGCCAAACTGAAACAATATCACCATATTCATAACTATATGCATAAGTGTGGCATGCATAAACATAGTGCTAAGTGGTTGCCAAAAAAAGTTATACTCTACAAAAAGAAAATTCAAGCCAAACATCAAAGCACTATTGACAAACGAACCATCTATGACGAAAACTAAGCTGCACAATAGTATAGTGATATTTGTAACAGACAATAGTCTTACACTATTCAAGTGCTATGCCTATAACCTGATCTATGGTTTTAACTGGTTTTATATTTAGAGATTTTAGCACCTCTTTTGGCATATCGTCTAAATCATTTTTGTAGTTTTTTTCCGGGATTATGGTAGTTTTTATACCTGATTTATATGCTGCGATTAGTTTCTCTTTGAGCCCACCTATTGGTAGGACATCGCCTTTTAAAGACAACTCACCAGTCATAGCTACATCTTGTTTGACTTTTTTATTTGTAAGTATTGACAAGATAGCAGTAGCCATAGATATACCAGCGCTTGGCCCATCTTTTGGTGTCGCTCCACTTGGTATGTGAAGATGTATATCAAAACTATTGTATGCAACATCTTTGTTGTTTGTATCTTTTTTGTCTAATATTGTTTTGACTACTGTGTGCGATATTTTAGCTGACTCTTTCATAACATCACCCAGATTTCCAGTAAGACTAAGCACACCCTTGCCTTTAATTTTCACCGCTTCTATTTTGAGTGTATCGCCACCAACTGCTGTCCATGCTAAACCATTGACTAATCCTACTTCATTTTTATCTTTTATTGTTTCATGTTCAAAAATAGGTTTATCAAGATATTTTTTAATATTGTT
This sequence comes from Campylobacterota bacterium, assembly GCA_003643835.1. GTDB lineage: Bacteria > Campylobacterota > Campylobacteria > Campylobacterales > Arcobacteraceae > B24-G6. Next base: position 45,588 of record QMKX01000006.1, on the reverse strand, counting down.
GTTGGTTATTTTTATCGTTTTGTATTGTTTGGTTATGTATTGTTTAGCGATTTTTCTAAAAAGTTTTGCAAACACACGACGAAGATTTCTCACTCCTGCTTCTCTTGTGTAGTTGTCTATGATTGTTTTGATACAGTTTTGACTTATATTTATATCTTCGTTTTCAAGTGCATGTGTTCTTTTTTCTTGGGGTATCAGATAATTTATAGCTATGTTAAATTTTTCAACTGATGTGTAGCTATTTAGCCACACAAACTCCATACGGTCTCGCAGTGGTGCTGGTATAGTAGATGTAGTATTTGCTGTAGCTATAAACAAACATCTGCTTAAATCTATATCAAAATTTAGATACAAATCTTGGAAGCTTCTATTTTGTTCTGGGTCGAGAATCTCAAGCATTACCGATGTAGGGTCTGCTTTGTAGCCTCGCCCAATTTTATCTATCTCGTCTAATACAACCACTGGGTTCATACTTTTTGCACGGATCAAACCTTGCACGATACGCCCCGGCATCGCTCCTACATATGTTCGTCTATGGCCTCGTAGTTCATTTACATCTTCAAGTCCGCCCAAAGCTATTCTAACCAATGACCTACTTAAAGCTTTTGATATTGAGTTTGCCAGTGAAGTTTTACCTACACCAGGGGGCCCAACAAAACAGATAATAGTGCCACTTTTTGTATGCTCTTGATTTTTACTTTTTAATAGTTGTTTTACTGCAAAGAACTCAACTATTCTATCTTTTGATTTTTTTAAGCCATAGTGGTCTTTGTCTAGTTGAGTTTGTATATCATTTATAGATATTTTTTTGTCGTCATATTTTCCAAAAGGTATATCAAAAACATATTCCAAATAGGTTTCAAGCAAAGTTGAATCAGGTTGATCTTGATGTAGTTTAGATAATCTTATGGCTATCTTTTTGCACTCTTTGTAGGCATCTTGACTCATAAAAGTTTTAATTTTTTTTAGTTTGTTTATATGCTTTTTTTGCTTTTTTTGCTTTTCTTGGCTTCCATCATCGAGTTTATTTTGTAAGTTCTTTATTTGTTCTTTTATAAAATATTTCTCATTTGTATTGTGTATTTTAGCATTTACTTCAGTTTCAACTTTTTGCTGAAGTTTCAAGGTTTGGATCTGTTCGTTTATGTACTCTACTATCATAACCAATCTCATCTCTACATCGGTTTGTTTAAATAATATGTATGATTGCTTCAAAGGGATAGTCAACACAGACGATATTAAATCAGTAGTTCTATTTGGTTCGCTATTTATGTCTATAGTGTTGATCAAATCTACAGGAAAATTTTTGTTTAGTTTGGAGTATTTTATAGTTGTTGTTTTTAGTATATTTAACATAGCATCAACTCTATCTTTGTCAAATTGTTTATACTCTAAGTTTGAAGTAGCTACAATCAAAGGCGAGCCTTTGACTATGTCTGTAGTTGCACATTTGCTAATACCTTTAAACAATATTTTGACTTTGTTGTTTGACATAGAAACTTTTCTCATGATAGTGCCAACGACACCTACATCATAAAAATTGTCTATTTTATTGCTGTTTAAACTCTTTTTGACTACTACTACTATTGGAGTATCGTGTTCAAGTGCATAGTTGATTGAGTTCATATTTTGTTCATCTTCAAAAAATATTGGCGCTATCATAAAAGGATACAAAAATAGATCGTCTATTATCACCGCTGGTAAATTTGTAGGAAATTTTATATCTTCAATAAAATTTATCAAAAACTACCTTCCTCAAACAACATCATATACCAAGGAGTTTTTGCCTTTTTGTAGTTTGTATTTTTGCTCGAATTTTTTGCTTTTTTGTTATAAAACTCTTTTGCTTTTGGTTTATCAATTCTACCGTATAGTCCTACTATTTCATTGTTGAATTGATGTTTTGTAAACTTAAGTCTAGTTAGCATATCATTTGACAGATATCTATATGTAGTATTTGGTTGTTCTTTTATGTATTGTTGCATTGATAACACTATGTCATCGAGCTGGGCTTGTTGTCTGTATATATACAACAAAGAGTTATACGATGCCTTTAACTTCAAAAAATTAACATAATCAATACTATCACCCAGAGGATATGTCTTGATATATTCATCTGCATAATAGTCTGCCATTTTATATTGGTTGTTTGCTGTATGTATTTTGATAAGAAGTATCATAGCTGGCTCTATATACAATGATCTTGAGTGTTCGCTTCTTAGTGATATAAATTTTTCATCTGCATCGTCTAATTTTGATGTCGCTATATCTTGTAGTATTTTATTATACCAATAAACAGCAGGTTTGTTATAGTTTTCTGTATCATATTTAGGAGAACATCCTGATAGAAACAAAAAACTACATAATACAAATAGACTTAAAACAGTATTTGAAATTTTTTCTATTTTTTTCATAAGTTAGCTAAGATACGCTATAGCACCGATACCAGCAACAGCACCATCGCCAGCTGCACATACTACTTGTTTGGGTGCATCTATTCGTATATCGCCACAAGCAAAAAGTCCCGAGACAGATGTTTGCATCTTGAGATTCACTATCACCTCTCCACTACTATTTGTCTCGCACAAAAAGCTACCATCTTTTTGTAAAAGTGGAGCATTTAGGACATCTCGCCCTACAAATATAAAAATTCCACCCAGTTTCAACTCTTCTTTTTTTTGTGTTTTTGTGTTTTTGATATTTATTTGTGTTACTCCGCTATTATCACCTAAAATCTCATCTACTATAGTCCAAAAATATATTTTAATATTTTTTAGGTTATTTACTTTTTTTATTGTAGTAGGCGATGCTCGAAATTTATCACCTCTATATGTGAGATGAACAGTTTTGCATATGTGACTTAGATGTATAGCTTCTTCAAGTGCAGTATCTCCGCCACCTACTACTACAACTTCTTGATTTTTATAAAAAAATCCATCGCATGTAGCACAAGTGCTAACCCCCTTACCAAAAAACTCCTCTTCGCCTTTGAGACCTGCTTTTTTAGGTTTTGAGCCTGTGGCTATCACCACTGTTTTAGCCTGAACTTTATCGTTATTGGAAAGTTGAATTGTGAATATATTGTTTGATTTAGTGATACTTGATACTTCGTTCATGCTGTGTTGCAACCCAAAAGCTTTTGATTGTTCTGGCCAATTGCTCATAAGTTCCATACCAGATACGACCTCTTTTTGACCAGGGTAGTTCTCTATCTCACTGCTTTGAGTGATTTGACCTCCGGGTAATCCAAGCTCATACATTATCACATCTTTAAGACCACCTCGTGTAGCATAAAGTCCAGCAGTCATACCTGCTGGCCCGCCACCAATTATCGCTAAATCCAACATATATATCCTTTTTGTTATTTTAGGCACCTCATAGATTGTCAAGCAAACAACACAACCAAATAGGTTTGTTGTTTGTTTGATTTGGTTTTATAAAAGTGCGTTTATTTTTTCCGATAAAACCTCTTTTGATGAGGCTCCAACTTGCTCATCTACTTTTTCTCCATTTTTCATGAAAATAATTGTAGGTATGCTTCTAACTCCAAACTTCACAGCGAGGTCTTGTTGTTCGTCTGTATTTACTTTGCAGATATTTGCTTTGCCATCAAAATCAGATGCCAGCTCATCTATAACTGGAGCTATCATCCTACAAGGACCACACCAAGGTGCCCAAAAATCCACCAATGACACACCATTTGCGGTTGTCGTTTCAAAATTATCATTTGTTAGTTCTATATATTTACTCATATTTTTTCCTTTTATTTTAGTAGCTCTAAAAATTGATATTAGGACTTATAAATTTTTAGAGCTACTCTTGTAGCGTGATATTATCTAAAGTTTCTTAAACTATCTTCAAAACTGCTTTATTATAACTTTAAATTCTGTTTTGAATATATATCATAAGTTTTTCTATCAAATACAAATTTTAGTCTATTTGCTTGTAGCATCAGTCTTGGCGATTTTGTATGCTTTATTATCGTTTGTTTGCTTATGCTTTTTGTTAAAATTTTGTCAGCTATAGTTTCGTCTATACCATAAATAGTATCTCCTAATATCGTCCTATTTATACTATTGAGATGCACTCTTATTTGATGTTGCCTGCCAGTAATTGGTATAATTTTTATCTTGCTTGTGTCTGTTTTGTAGTCATAAAAGATTGGCTTTATTATAGTTTTTGATTGTTTTCCTTGTGGGTTTGTTTCCATTTTGACACCTATTAGACTATTAGTGGCTTTTTGTATAGGTTCGTTTATAACTGTGTTCTTGGTTATTTTGCCTGAAACTACAGCTATATACTCTTTGGTTATTTGCCTGTCTTCAAACATTGTTTTGATAGTTGTATCTGTGTGTTTGTCTATAGAAGATAAAACAAGTCCCGATGTGCCAGCATCAATACGATGAGCTAAATTTGCTTTTTCACCCAAATAATACCGCACTTCATCAAGTAAACAATATTGTGTATTTCTTGACGTAGGATGGACCATCAAACCAGATGGTTTGTCAAATATCGCAAAATATCTATTTTGAAATATGGGTTTCAATCCTTTGGTTGTTGGTTCAAAAACAGCAATATCCACAAAAGAAGTTTTTAGTTTTTGTTTGTTTTTTATATTATTGCCAAACTCATCGTATATACGATTTTTTGCTATATATTTTTGTGCCATACTTATTGGCAAGCCAACATCTTCTATCAGATATTGTTGAATAGGTTTTTGCAAGACTGCTTTGTGCCTTTTGAGCTTAAATGGCATCTATTTTAGCACCAATACTCCGTTTTGTCCAAATCCATCTATAAGTTTGCCATTGATATCGTATTTTCGTATATACAGCACCTCTTCGCCTTGTTCAACTCCTCCACACATAATATAAAAATTATTTTGTTTGTCTGTTGTTATTTGTCTTTTGTTCATATCGCTACAAAGTCCAGATATCAAAATATGATTTAATGTTTTGTCCGTGCCATACGACAAATCAGGTTTGCCTGTCTTTGAAAACTTCCATATTATGACTTGTTTATCTTGTGTGGATGTTGTGCCTACTAAATATGTCCTGCCAAAATTATCAACAAACATCTCACTAATTTCAACTTTATTTTTATCTATATATTTGTCATCGCCAAGCGGGGGTTTATTTATAATTTTAACATAACCATATTTTTCATCTGGTTTGCCATCTTTTGATAGTTTGACAATTTTTATGTATCTGTTTTGGTTATCGTTGTCTTGTAGTAGTTTTGCCATGAAAATAGTATCGTGTTTCTTTTGACTTACCATATGGACTACTTTTAGTTCTTGTTTGGTGCTGCATGAGCTCAAAAGCAGCATAAATACAACTATTGCAAATAGCTTGATTGTTTGTTTCATCTTATATTCTCCATTTGTTTGTTTATGTTTTCAATATTTTGTTTTAATTTATTGTATTTTTCTTGGTTTTCATCAAGCACTTTTTGTGGAGCATTTGATATAAATTTTTTGTTGTTTAACATAGTTTGAAGCTTGTCAAACTCTTTTGATAATTTTGTTTTTTGATTTTGTAGTTTTATTTTTATGTTACTCATATCTATATCTTTTGTGGGCACATATACAACTATATCACCGCTTACATCTACTACACAATCTTTGTGCTTGTCGTTTGTTTGCTCTACATTTTTCACTTTTGCTAATTTTTCTATATATTTTTTTGTTTCTTTTATGTCAAAGTTCTTATCTTTTATTTGCACATACACTTGTGGCACCAAGCTATTTCCCATGTCTATTTGCACTTTTGCTCGTCTTATGCTTATGATGATATCTTTTAGTATATCAAAACTTTTCTCTATAGCTTTATCTTGTGTTGTGTTGTTCTCATCCGGGAACTCTTGCACCATAAGTGATTTGCTATGTTCGAGTGTTGTATTGTTTAGTTTGTGGTATAAATTGTCTGCGATAAATGGCATAAATGGCGATATTAGCTTCAAAGTTTCTTTAAATATACTTCCAATCTCTTTTATGCTTTCTTTATCTGCTTTGCTATACTCTATAGTCCAGTCACAAAATTCAGTCCATACAAAACTATACAAACTAAGTGCAGCTTCGTTGAATTTGTAGCTGTCTATTTGTTTTTTAATATCTATTATGGTTTGATTTAGACGACTTTGTATATATCTTCCTACAGCTGTTTTTATCTTTATATCAGCCATATTTTCAAAACTATCGTAGTTTAAAAGCAAATAGTTTGTAGCATTGTATAGTTTGTTTGTAAAATTTCTAAACTGCTCTAAGTTTTTTTTGCCAAGTTTTATATCTCGTCCTTGCACCGATAAGAAACACAATGTAAACCGCACTACATCAGCAGAGTGCAACTCAATCATATCAAGAGGGTCTATCACATTGCCTTTAGATTTGCTCATCTTGTCACCAAACTCATCACGCACTAATGCATGCATATATATATCGTCAAATGGTAGCTTGCTTGTAAAATACTCACCCATCATCATCATACGAGCTACCCAAAAAAACATAATATCAAATCCAGTTATCAAAAGTGAATTTGGATAAAACTCTTTCATATCTGTTTCGTGATACAGTTCTTGAAGTTTGCCATTATTTTGCCAACCAAGTGGCGACATAGCCCATAAGGCACTTGAAAACCAAGTGTCAAGCACATCTTTGTCTTGAGTGAGTTTTTTACAAGAACATTTAGCACAACTTGTTGGGTTATCTTGTGTTGAAGCAAAAGTGTGAGCACAATTATCACAATAAAACACAGGTATTCTATGCCCCCACCAAAGTTGTCGGCTTATACACCAAGGGCGAAGTTCGTCCATCCATGCTGTATATGAGTTTATCCACCTACTTGGGTGAAAAAGGCTACCGCCATTTTTTGCTCTTGTGCGACTAAGTTCTTTTGTCTTTTTTATTGAGTTTGTAGCTACTTTTTGACTTAAAAACCATTGTTTTGATATGTATGGCTCTACTATATTTTTGCATCTATAACATTTGCCTACTTGGTGAGTGTGGGGTTCTATTTTTTCTATATGACCTTTTTGTTCAAGTGTTTGGACTATTTTTTCTCTCGCTTGAAGTCGCTCCAACCCAGCAAACTGGGCACAATTTTCATTTAATATACCCTTTTCGTCAAATATTTTTACAAACTCCAAGTTGTGTCTAATTCCAACTTCGTAGTCATTTTGATCATGTGCTGGGGTGACTTTGACTATACCAGTGCCAAACTGCTTGTCTACATAATCATCTGCTATTATCTTGATAGGTTTGTTTATAAGTGGAAGCTTTGCTGTTTTGCCTATTAGTTTTTGGTATCGTTTGTCTCGTGGATGCACCATCAAAGCAGTATCGCCAAAATATGTTTCAGGTCGAGTTGTTGCAACAGTCAAAAAACCGCCATCTGTAAGCTCATATTTGATAAAATAAAAGTTGCCAGATACCTCTTCGTGCTCTACTTCAATATCGCTTAGTGCCCCATCTTTAGTGCACCAATTTATCATATAGTTATTTTTTGTGATAAGACCATCATCAAATAGTTTGACAAATGTGGTTTTTACTGCTTCACAAAGCCCACTATCCATAGTAAATCGCTGACGACTCCAAGCTGGAGTTATGCCGAGTTTTCTCATTTGATACACTATTTTATCGCCGCTTTGTTGTTTTTGTTTGTAGGCTCGTTTTAGAAACTCTTCTCGGCCTATCTCGTCTTTTGTGGTGCCTTCACTTAAAAGTTGTTTTTCAACTATATTTTGTGTAGCTATGCCTGCGTGGTCTATACCTGGTTGCCATAAAGTTTTGAACCCAGACATTCTTTTGTATCGTGTTATGACATCTTGCACAGTAAGTGTAAGAGCATGCCCTATATGTAAGCTTCCTGTTACATTTGGTGGAGGCATCATAAGCGAAAAATATTTACCTTTTTTTTGTATATCTTTGTTGCCATTTAGTTCAAAATAACCTCTATTTTCACATATTTTATAGTAGTTATCTTCTATCTTTTTAGCGTCATATCTGTTGTCCAAGATTTGCCTTTTTGTGTATTGTATCTAAACAATCTTAATACAGAACAAATATCAATTTTTTGTTTTTAGAGGTGACCTTAATATAGTTTGCTGTGTTTTTGTAGGGTTAAGCTGTGTAGTTGTTAAGCTTCGTTCTTAAATTTATATTTTTTAGATATAATGAGTTTTATTTTAAAGGAGCATAGTGAAAAGAACATTTCAGCCACACAACACACCAAAGAAAAGGACACATGGCTTTAGAATTCGTATGAAAACTAAAAATGGCCAAAGAGTTATCAACGCAAGAAGAGCAAAAGGCAGAAAGAGATTAGCTGTCTAAACAAAAACCACAGAATAAAAAGTAAAAAAGAGTTTAATAAACTGTATGCTACAAAAAAAAAGTTCCATACAGATAGCTTTGTATTTTTTTATATAAAGCACGATTGTCTTAAGCTTGGTTTTGTAGCATCAAAAAAAGTAGGAAATGCAATAAAAAGAAACAAAGCAAAACGAAGATTGAGAGCTATGATACTAAGACACGACAAAAATCTAAAAACTGGTTCATATCTTTTTGTAGCAAAACACAATATAAATGACACCAATAGTCAAACTCTCAAAAAACAGTTTGATTTTGTTTTTAAAAAGGTGTTTTTATAGATAAAATTATTGTATTTTTTATAGAGTTTTATAGAAAGTTTATATCTATATTTTCGTATGGCTCTTGTAGGTTTTATCCTACTTGTTCGGCATATGCTATAGATCAATTAAATTGTAATAATACTTTTAAAGCACTATTTTTGACAATATACAGGATTTTACGATGCAACCAATTGTTTGAAGGCGGGTTTGATTATCCAGTAGTTCGCAGAGATTTTAGCGATATAAAGTATGGCAAAATAGATGTGAAGTATTGGTTTATCAAAACTAAAATAAAAGATAAATATATAATAATTAGGAACAAAAATGACAAACAAAGATGACAAACAAAAACGACTACTTATAGCTATGGTGCTGGCATTTGCTTTTTTTATAGCATTTGATTATTTTTATATTCAGCCACAAGTTATAGCAGATAAAACCGACAAACAATCTACCAAACAAGATACGACAACCAACAACAAAGCCCCGCAGACGAGCAGCAAAATTGAAAGTGCTACAAATACAGCACCAAAAGAACAAACAATAAAGCAAGAAGATATAGTATCAACTATACAGACAAAAAATAATGAAATAAAGATAGATAAATTAGGCCGTATAGCCAAACTCAAACTCAAGCAATCACAATACATAGATGAAGATGGAAAAGCTATACAGTTGTTCAACATAGATAGCTTAAAACCACTTGAGATTAGATTTAGCGATAGATCTATAAATGAAGAGGCATTTAAGGTTGATGTAGTTGCTTCAAGTAGCGATATAGATGCAACAACAAACTCAAAGATATTGACACTCACACAAACTTTGTCAAAAACAACTATTGTCAAAAAGATTACCTTTTATCCTGATGGCCATTATGATATAGACATAAGCTCAACAACTCCTACAGATTATTTTGTCACAACTGGATTTCGCCCTGATATTTTAGTTGATATGTATGCTGACCATGGAGTTCTTTTGAAGATGAACGATGAAACTTTGACGATAGTTGAAGATGAAGATTTAGACAACACACAAACATACGAAGGTGTGAAGTTTGCTAGTGCTTTTGACAGATATTATGCTACAATTTTATATAATTTTAAAGATAGTTTAAAACTATCACTTATGCCAGACAAAGAGAATAATCCACAAATTTTTATACATATCAAAGACAAGATATTTTTAAGTGGATATATGGGACCAAAAGAATACAACACACTGAAGGCATTAGATGACTCTTTGACAGATGTTATAGAGTATGGGTGGTTTACATTTATAGCTAAACCTATGTTTTTGTTGCTTAAATATTTTTTTGGATTTATAGGCAACTGGGGCTGGACTATCGTGCTTGTAACTATACTTATAAAGCTTGTGCTTTATCCTCTCGCTTATAAAGGTATGGTATCTATGAATAGGTTAAAAGAGTTTGCTCCAAAAATCAAAGAAATACAAGAAAAATACAAAGATGACAAACAAAAAAGTGGTGCAAAGATGATGGAGTTTTATAAAAAAGAGGGCGTTAATCCTATGGGAGGATGTTTTCCTATTTTGCTACAAATTCCTGTATTTTTCGCTATATATAGAGTGCTTTTAAATGCTATAGAGCTCAAAGGTTCGCCTTGGATATTGTGGATAGATGACTTATCGTTGATGGACCCTTGGTTTGTGTTGCCTATACTTATGGGTGCGACTATGTATATTCAACAAAAAATAACTCCAAATCAAATACAAGACGAGATGCAAAAAAAGCTATTTCAGTTTTTGCCTGTGATATTTACATTTTTCTTTTTGTGGTTTCCTGCTGGACTTACACTTTATTGGTTTATAAACAATCTTTTCACCATAGGTCAGCAATATTATATAAACAAACTTTTTGAAAAAAACAAACTTTTAAGACACGAAGAGCATCTTTCACACAAATTAAACAAGGACAAAAAGTGAAAAATATATTTAAAGCAGATACACTTGACGAAGCATACAGAAAAGTTTCACAAAGTATAGATACCCCTATAGCACAACTTGATATTGAAGTGATACAAACGCCATCGGAAGGTATTTTGGGTTTGATGAAAAAAGAGGCGATAGTGGAAGTAAAATTGCCAAACAAAGATACAAAAATTTCACAACCACTTGTAGAAAAAAAAACAACTAATGCAGCACCAGATATCGAAAACAAGCTTGAAGATACAAATATAAACGATGAGGTTATAAAGGATATTTATCAAAAACTTGATGGGTTGTTGTCTGTATATTGTTTAGATATAAAAATAGACAAACTACATAAAAAAAATGAAAATACCATATACATCAAGCTAATTGGCGAAGACGCAAAAATACTAATAGGCACAAAAGGTTATAGATACGATGCTATGTCAGTATTGTTACACTCTTGGATAAAAAGACGATACAACAAAGAGCTTCAATTGGAAGTTTTGGAATATCTTGAGAACAAAAAACAAAAAGTAAAACTACTGCTCGAAAAGTTTATGGAAGATATCGAACAATTTGGCACAGCAACTTCCGTAGAGATGTCCGGCCAATACTTACGAATAGCTATAGATTTGATACAAACCGCTTATCCAGATAAAAGAATTATACTCAAAGAAACAAGAATGAGAAGAAAAACTATTACGATTGATGATAGGTTAGATGAGCTGTGATACAATAGTAGCTATATCAACTCCTAGAGCAATTGGTGCTATAGCTATAGTAAGAGTAAGTGGCAAGGACGCACTTGGTATAGCAAAAAAACTTACAAAAAAAACTAACATAAAAGCAAGATATGCAACTTTGAGCAAACTATATGACCAAAGCGGAGCTATGCTTGACGAAGCAATAGTGATATATTTCAAACAACCAAACTCTTACACAGGTGAAGATATAGTAGAGTTTCAGTGTCATGGTGGGTTGGTTGTAGCAAATATGGTTTTAGATACAATTTTAAAATACAACATATCTTTATCGTCTCCTGGAGAGTTTAGCAAAAGAGCATATCTAAATGGCAAGATGGACTTAAGTCAGGTTGAAGCAGTATCAAATATAATACAAGCACAAAGTAAAAATGCAGCCAAAATGTTATCAAGACAGATAGACGGCGAGCTAACAACTTTTGTCGATGATGTAAAAAAACAGCTTGTTGAGATTTTATCTTTTGTGGAGGTAAATATTGATTATGCCGATGAGCTAATAGACGATAAAAGTTTAAAATCAATAAATATAAAATTGAAAAGCCTACAAATAAGTTTGAAAAAACTTCTCCAAAACAGTTTGTATAAAGATGGCTTGATACACGGGTTTGCGATAACAATAATAGGCAAACCAAATGTAGGAAAAAGCTCATTTTTGAACTCTTTGTTAAATGATAAAGCTGCCATAGTAAGTCATAGCGCTGGCACTACCAGAGATACTATAACAAAAACTATAAAAATAGGGGACAATATAGTTTATATAAGCGATACAGCAGGTTTGAGACAAACAAACAACGACATAGAAAAACAAGGCATCGAAATCTCTATGCAAACAGCAAAAAAAGGTGATATAATAGTAGCTATGTTCGACAACTCAAAACAGTTTGACAAAGATGATGAGAGAGTTTTGGATTTTGTAAATAGTTTGGATAAAATTGTGATAAATATCGTAAATAAAAATGATTTGAAAAATATGTTTGATAAAAAGAGACTTGACAGTCATATAAACTTGATAGCAAAAGAGAATATTAATATTTTTTTTGAAAAACTTGAGACAATTTTAAATAATAGTTTCGATACATCACAGATGAGTTTAGTATCAAATAGACAAATATCAGCAGTGCAAGATTGTCTTAATAGTATCAACTCTTGTGATGACCTTTTGAAAACATCGCAGCTTGAACTTTTTAGTTTTGAGATAAACCAAGCACTCTCTTTTATATCTAAAATCACAAAATTATACAAATACGATGAAATGCTTGATGTTATGTTTAGCAAATTTTGCCTAGGCAAATAGGAGTTATTTTGGAGTATAGTCATAAAAGAATTTTATTTTATGTTGTATTTATATATATAGTAAATACCGCATCTTTGTATCATAATTTTCCTATATTTTTATGTGGTTTCGCTTTTTTGATATTTAAAAAAACTTTTGAAAAACAAGCAAAAATATATTATAGTATCATACTCAATGCAACAATAGAGATACACTTTGGGCTTGTTCTTTTTTCTTTGTCATTTTTGTATTATATAATCAATAAATATATCTTGCTATTTATAAAAAAATATATAAACATAAAACAAGACTCAATTATCGTGCCTTTTTTGGTATTTTATGCTCTTTTTATACCCTTTTTGATACTGTATTTTGATATTAATAAAACAGTGTTACAAAATATAGCGGTGAACTTTGTAATTGATTTTTTAGTAATATTATCATTTGAGAAAATTTATAAATCAAATGACATTAGGCAATATGATGATTAGATTTAATACAGTTTTGATATTTATATTGTTTGTAGTTGCGCTTATTGTTTATAAAGTTTTTTATATAAGTGTATATTCAAGTAATCAATACAAAGCTATATCAAAACAAAACCGCACCAAAACTATATATACATCAGCAACCAGAGGTGTGATATTGGATAGAAATAATAAATACATAGCTGTAAATGACTTAGGATTTTCAATATCTATAGCCCCCCATTTACAAAATAGTAAACAAGATATAGAAAAGTTGAACTCCCTTTTTGATATGATAAAAAGCAGATTTGCCGATATAGATATAAATAAACTTAAACAAGTATACAAAAAAAATGATTCTATATACAATCATAAATTTATAAAAGTTATAAATTATATATCGTATGAAGAGTTTTTTAAGCATTATGCTATTTTTAATTCAAACAAATATTTTGAGATAGCTCCAGCAAATAAAAGGCGATATCCATATGACAAGGTTGCTTCACACATAATAGGCTATACAGGAAAAGTAAGTCAAAAAGATATTAAAAGAGATAAAAAAAACATATATTTTAAAGCAATAGGCAAAAATGGCATAGAGAGATTTTATGATAGTAGTTTAAAAGGTGAAATAGGAACGAAAAAATTTATAGTAAATGCTTTAGGCAAAGAGGTTAAAACAATATCAGATACGAAACCAAAAAGCAAAAATATACAAGTCACTATAGATATTGAGCTTCAAAAATATATAAGTTCGTTGTTTAATACAGATACAAACAAAAACGATGAACCAAGTTTAAGCGCAGCAGTAGTAGTGATGGATATAAAAACAGGAGAAATCTTATCTGCTGGCAGTTACCCCGAATACAACCCAAATATATTTGTAAATGGTATCAGCCATAAACAGTGGGACGATATGATATACAATCCAGATAAACCATTTACAAATAAAGTTATACATGGTTTGTATCCACCTGGCTCAGTGATAAAGATGGCACATAGTGTTGGATTTTTAAATAACCCTGCCACACAAAATCACAAAACAAGATGTAAAGGTAGCATAACAGTAGGAAAAAGAAAGTTCAGGTGTTGGAAAGCAAGTGGTCATAAAAAAGTAGAAATGAGAAAAGCTATACGAGAGAGTTGTGATGTATTTTTTTATGAAGCAAGTTTAAAATCTGGTATAAATAATATGGCAAAAAATCTCTCTATGTTTGGTTTTGGAGAAAAAACAGGTATAGATATGCCAAGAGAGTTTGTAGGTATAAACCCAAACAAGCTCTGGAAAAAGAAAAAATACAAACAAAAGTGGTATATAGGGGAAACGGTAAATACCTCGATAGGACAAGGAGATTTGTTGGCAACACCTTTGCAAATAGCGAGATACACTGCATCTTTAGCTTACGGCAAGTTAGTTACACCAAAATTAAACATAAACAACAAAACAACAACTATAGATATAAATGCTACAAAACAACAATTGAAGCTTATACAACAAGGTATGATAGATGTAGTTTGGCACAAAAAAGGCACCGCAAACAAAGGCATAAGCACCAGTATCAAAATAGCAGGCAAAACTGGCACAGCACAAACGACATCTATAGCACAAAATGTTATCTCAAGAATAAGAGAACAAGACTTAGAATACTATAAAAGATCACATGCTTGGCTTACAACATATGCGCCATACGATAATCCAAAATATGTAGTAACGATGCTATTAGAACATGGAGGACACGGTGGTGGGGCATGTGGTCCATATGTTAGCAAAATATACGAAAAGTTAAAACAGCTGAATTATATCAAATAGATATTTAGAGGTGTTCTTGTTGTTTGTTCGGTTAATTTTATTTAATTATGGTATTATAGAAAATAATAAAGTTGTAAGCAACAACACTAAGGAAAATTATGCCAAGAAAAAATGAAATTTTAAGACTAAAAGGGATCTTAGAAAAAAGAGAAAAGTGCTTGATAAATTTTTTAAATGATGGACAATTGTCTATAGACCAACTAAAAACCCAAGAGTGTAAAGATGAGCTGGATTTTGCTGAGCTTAGCTTCGATACTTTTAATGAAGAGTTGATTTTAACAAGATTGTCAAATGAACTAAAAGAGGTGGAATATTCACTTCAAAGAATAGAAAAAGGCGAATATGGTATATGTGAAATGTGTGATGAAACTATCGATTATAATCGCCTTAAAGCTAAACCATATGCAAAGTTTTGCATAATATGTAGAGAGATTTATGAAAGAGAAAACAAGGAGAGATAGTATGGGAATAAAAAGATTTTTAGTGCTTGGGTTGGTGTATGTTGTCGTTTTGAGCGGGCTTGTTGTCACATTGGGTTTGGGAGATTATAGTTTGAAAGTGTTTGATTATCAGCAAACACTTCCTGTCGTTGTGTGGGTAGTGTTGCCAACTTTTTTGCTCTTTTTATTTACCATAATGCATTTGGTGTTTTATTGGATAAAAGGTTCAATCGCTACAAATGCTATAAAAAATGACGAAGCAAAATTGATACAACTGATTAAACATAAATTATCTGGTAGCAATACTGATATAGAACTTAAAAATATCTATATGGACAATATAGCTCAAACTTTATCAAAACTAAAAATCACAAATGATAAAAACAAAGCAGACACTCCAAACAAAACTATAAACAGTTTTATAGAAACTATAAACAACATACAAAATAAACAATTTGAAAATCTAAAAGAGTTTAACCTAAATGAAACAGCTACTATAGTCGCACAAAACAATTTAAACAAAATTTTATCAGACGAAAGTTATGCTTTGTCTATCATCAAAAAACCACAAAACTACGATGAAAATGATATCAAAGTAGCATTTGTGCAAGTATTGAAAAACAACAAAATAGGAAATATAAAATCAAGTTTAGACAGTATAAAACTTGACAATGAGATGTTTTTTTCTTTGGTTGAAGCTAACTCAAACGAAACAAAAGAGCTTATATTTGGAAATCAACAAATAATAGATATAGCAAATGATTTAAAACTCACAAGTTATGAGTATCAAAAACTTGCTAAAATGTATCTAAACAAAATGGCACCCGAACAGTTGTCGTCTTTGTTTGAAAAGTTTTTTGCAACAGATGAAAACTCTAGTGAGGCTTATCTTTTTGTGTTGTTTGAATTGGGTATGATAGATGATATGAGAGAGATATTGTCAAACAGCAAAAAAAGCGAATATACTAAATTTAAAGCTCTTATGCAACTAAAAGAAACTGGAAACTACTATACATACGACAATCTGTTTTCATGAGTTTGATAGAAAAACTAAAAAGCGATAAACCGTTTTTGGCTTTAGCTCCACTAGCTGGATATACAGATGTAGCTTTTCGTTGTGTTGTTAAAGAATTAGGAGCTGATATGACCGTAAGCGAGATGATAAGTAGTGATGCATTGATACAGAACTCAAAAAAAACTTTAAAAATGATAAAAAAAGCAAAAAACGAAACACCATATATAGTGCAAATATCTGGCAATAAAATTGATAAAATAAAAGAAGCAGTGTTTATATTGAACGATATAGATGGTATAGATGGTATAGATTTAAATTGTGGCTGCCCTGCTAAAAAAGTATATCATCATGGAAGTGGTGCAAGATTGTTGGAAGATTTGCCAAAATTAGAGATGATGTTATCAACTATCAAAAAGCACTCAAACAAAACTTATACATCAGCAAAGGTTCGAATAGGCATAGAGAAAAAAATAGGCGCCGATATCGTAAACTCGTGCCAAAATAGTGGGGCTGATTTTGTAGCAGTGCATGGCAGAACAAAAGTTGGAGCATATAAGTCAAAAGTTGATTATGAACAAATAGCTATCATGAAAGAGTTGTCAAGAATACCTATAATAGCAAATGGAGATATCACAAGTTATGACATAGCAAAAAAGGTTACAAATGAAACCAAAGCAGATGGCCTGATGATAGGACGAGGTGCTGTTGTGGCACCTTGGATATTCCAACAAATAAAAAACAACACACAAACGATAGAAAAAAAACAAAAAAAAACTATAATTTTAAATCATTTGGATAGTATAATAGATATTTATGGTGAATATGGTGTAGTGTTGTTTAGAAAATACCTGCACGGATATTCAAAATCATACGATGGTTCAGCTGTTTTTAGACAAGAGGTAAATAAAATAAATAGTAGCAAAAAAATGAGACATATTGTTTCACAATTTTTTTAAGGAATAATAATGAAAAAACTTTTTTTAATCATAGGTGCTCCGGGAAGTGGCAAAACAACTGACGCAGAGCTCATAGCACAAAATGAAAATGACATAACTCACTACAGCACAGGAGATATGTTTAGAGCACAAATAGCAACAGGTAGTTCTATCGGTAAAACAATTGATAGTTATGTCAAGCAAGGCAACTTGGTGCCTATAGATATAGTCATAGAAACAATAGTAGATGCCATAAGCAAAGCAGACACAAATATAGTGATAATAGATGGTTATCCACGAAGTGTAGAGCAGATGATGAAATTACACGAACATTTACAATCACAAAGCAAAGTCGTGCTTCGTGCAGTAGTAGAGGTCGTAGTAAGCGAAGAGACTGCTTGCGATAGAGTGTTGGGACGAGCTAGAGGTGAAGATGACAATGTAGAGATATTTAACAACAGGATGAAAGTATATACACAACCACTCAAAGATATTCAAAAGTTTTACAACAGCAAGAATTTACTTAAAAAAATAGATGGCGAGAGGTCTATCAATGATATCGTTCAAGATATGACAAAATTTATAAAAGGCAATTAGATGTTAAAAGTTGGTTTATTGGGTAGTACTGGAAGAGTTGGAAGCTTGCTTATAGATGACATAGCCGAAGAGAAACTTATGAAGCTTGGCTGTGTTCATGTATTTGATGAGCTTAAAAAAGATTTGCCAAGTGGTGTAGTAGTTACAAATGAGATAAACACTTTGATTGATTGTAGTGATATAATAATAGATTTTTCTAACCCTATTGCGACTACTTTGTTGTTAGATGCTACAATAAAACAAAAATCAAAAACTCCTTTGGTCATAGCCACTACTGGTTTTGATGAGCACCAAAAAAATCTTTTGCTGCAAGCATCGAAAGTAGCACCTTTGTTATATGCATCTAATATGAGTTTGGGAGTAGCTGTTTTAAATAAATTGGTATCTATAGCATCTAAAACTTTAGAAAATTTTGATTGTGAAATAGTAGAACAGCACCATAGATACAAAGTAGATAGCCCAAGTGGCACCGCTTTGACCATAGGCGAAACTGCTGCAAATGTTAGGGGATTAAATCTTGATGATGTTAGAATATCAGGCAGAGATGGTGATATAGGCAAACGAAGCAAAAACAGCATAGGTATTATGAGTTTAAGAGGTGGTGATATAGTTGGTCGTCATACTGTTGGATTTTATAACGATGGCGAGTTTATAGAACTAAATCATACAGCAACAAGTCGCCATACTTTTAGCCAAGGTGCTATAAAAGCAGCAAAATGGTTGGCATCGCAAGATGTTGGTTTGTATAATATCAATGACTGTTTGGGATTATAGTGTATGTGTGCTATAGTAGGCATATATGGCAATAACGATGCTTCAAAATTGGCATCTGTGGCTTTGTTTGCTATGCAACATAGAGGTCATGAAGCCTGCGGCATAAGTAGTGGCGGAGATGATGACAAAAAAATATATACTATAAAAGGCAGAGGTTATGTTAGAGATATATTTAGTGAAGAATCATTTGATACACTTAAAGGTAACATAGCAATAGGGCACAACAGATACTCAACAGCAGGCAAGGATTCAACTTTTGATACACAACCAATACAAGCAAAATACAAATTAGGTGAGATATCAATAGTTCATAATGGCAACTTGATAAACAAAAATTATGTCCGTCAAAGACTCATAGAAGAGGGCTCTATATTTCAAACATCTATGGACACAGAAAACCTAATACACCTCATAGCAAAATCAAGTGAAAACAAACTAAAAGACAGAATAATAAAATCAACCAAAAAACTTAAAGGAGCATACAACTTTATAATACAAAGTAGAAGCAAACTTTTCATAGTTCGAGACAAATACGGCATAAGGCCACTAAGTATAGGTAAGCTAAAAAGCGGGGGATATATAGTTGCTAGTGAGACATGCTGTTTTGATATAGTAGATGCTACATTTATAAGGGAAGTGAAACCAGGTGAGATGTTGATATTTAGTAGCAAAAATGATGATATAGAATCATATGAACTATTTAAAGATATAGACTATAGACCTTGTGCTTTTGAGTATATCTATTTTGCACGACCAGATAGTATAATAGATGGCAAGTTGGTATATAAGACAAGAGAAGCTATGGGAAGATTGTTGGCTAACAAATCAAATACAAAAGCAGATATGGTCATACCAGTGCCAGATAGCGGTGTGCCAGCAGCTTTAGGATACTCCAAACAAAGTGGTTTGCCATTTGAGTTAGGAATAATTCGAAATCACTATGTAGGTAGGACATTTATAGAACCTACACAAAATATGCGAAACATAAGAGTAAAAATGAAGTTGAGTCCTATGAAATCCTTGATAAAAGGCAAAAAGATTGTAGTAGTGGATGATAGTATAGTTCGTGGCACTACAAGCAAAACAATTGTAGCTATGCTTCGTTGTGCTGGAGCAAAAGAGATTCACTTCAAAGTAGCATCGCCTATGATAAAATATCCCTGTTTTTATGGTATAGACACCCCTACAAAAGAGGAGTTGATAAATGCTACAAAAACAAAAGACGAAGTTTGTCGTTATATAGGAGCAGATAGTTTGTCATATCTTAGTATAGATGAATTAAAAGATGCAATTGGCAGAGAAAGAAATTATTCGCTTGTTAGTTTTGATGGCAACTATTTCATAAAATAGTTATAAAAAACAATGCAACAAATTCAAACAATAGGAAGATATTACAGACAAAAATTTGGGCAAAATGTTTATAAAATACCTATAAGTATATCTGGTTTTACTTGCCCTAATATAGACGGAACTGTAGCAAAAGGTGGTTGCACATTTTGTCAAAACGATACATTTTCTCCAAACTTATTAAAAGATACAAAAACGTCTTTCAAGCTAAAGCCAAGCTCGCAAACAAACCCTATGCTCGATATGCAACTACAGCAACTGACACAACAATATAAGCAAACAAAAACAAAACTACAAAAAAAGTTCAAAGCAAAAAAATTCATAATATATTTTCAATCGTATACAAATACTTATGCTCCTATTGACACTATAAAAGCATTATATGACAAAGCTTTGAAACTTGATGATGTTGTAGGTTTGAGTATAGGCACAAGAACCGATAGTATAACCGATGAGGTGTTGGATTATTTGGTTTTGCTAAATCAAAAAACCGAGATAACTGTAGAGTATGGTGTGCAAAGTATATATGATGAAACTTTAGAAAAGATAAACAGAGGGCATAATTTTGCAAATATAGAAAAATACATACAAAAAACAAAAAACAAAGGTTTAAATGTGTGTGCTCATATCATATTTGGTTTGCCAAATGAAACAAAAGAGATGATGAAAAATACAGTAAAAAAAATTATAAGTTTAGGTGTTGATAGTATCAAATATCATCCACTATATGTGACAAAAAATACCAAATTATATATAGATTATAAGGCAGGCAACTTCAAACCAATAGGTCAAAATGAGTATATAGATATGGTGATATATGCTATAAAACAACAGCCAAAAAATCTAATAACCCAAAGAATAACAGCCGGAGTTTATGATGTAGTAGCTCCATTGTGGTGCACAAATAAACACAAACAGATAAATAATATCAGAAAAGAGTTGCACAAAAATGGCTTCGTGTATTAGTTTTTATTGACAATTTTCACATACACCATACAGATGCATGGTATGGCTGAGTAGTTTAAATTTGAACTCTTTTGCTATTGTTTCTTGCTCTTGTTCTATGTTTTGATTTATAAACTCAACTATCTTGCCACATCGCATACACACTAGATGGTCGTGATGTTTATGTTGGTTTATCTCGTATTGTTTGAGGTTGTTGTTTAGTGATATAGACAAGATAAGTCCAGTTTTTTCCAAAAATAGTAGATTTCTATACACAGTGGCTATGCCTACTTTGTCATCTTTGTTGGATATGGTCAGTTTCTTGTGTATCTGCTCCGCGTTTAGATGATTTTTGGAGTTGTATATAGTTTCTAGTATTAGCTCTCGTTGTTTGGTGTATTTGAGTGCTTTTTCTTTGACTGCTATTTTAAGATTGCCAAATACATCTTGTTTGGTCATGATAGACTTTTCAAAATATTTTCAAAATCTTTGAGATACACCATATTTGGTCCATCGCTTAATGCTACTTCAGGGTTTTCATGCACCTCAAAAAAGAATCCACTCACCCCTACGACTTGGGCTAACTTTGCCATATATGGAGCGTATTTTCGATCACCCCCACTTTTATCTCCAAACTGCGAAGGGCGTTGGGTGCTATGTGTTACATCCATAACAACAGGATAGCCAAACTCTTTCATATCTATAATTTGGCGAAAATCCACAACCAAGTTGCCAAGACCAAACATACTGCCTCGCTCTGTGAGCATTATCTTGTCGTTGCCGCTGTTTTTTACTTTGTTGAGCGGATATAGCATATCTTTGCCGTCTAAAAATTGTGCTTTTTTTATATTTATGATTTTGTCCGTTTTTGCACTCGCTATCAGTAGGTCGGTTTGCCTACAAAGAAAGGCAGGTATCTGGATGATATCAGCCACTTGCGCTATAGCAGTCGCTTGAGATTGTTCGTGTATATCGGTTGTAATTGGTAAGTTAAACTCACTTTTAACTTTTTGTAGTATTTTTAAGCCTTCATCAAGTCCAGGACCCCTAAAACTATTTAGTGATGTTCTATTTGCTTTGTCGAAACTAGCTTTAAATATATATGTAAGATTTAGTTTGTCGGTAATTTGTTTGATATTTTGTGCTAAGTGCATAACCATATGTTCGTTTTCTATGACACAAGGACCGGATATTATAAATTTGTTTTCTTTTAGAGTTTTGTATAAGTTTTGAATGTTCATATATCTCCAATAAAAAAGAGACAAACAAACTGCTTGTCTCTTTTTGGTTGTCGTTTAGAGTCTTGATTCGTAACGACGAAGCATATATAGTTTTTTTAACATCTTCTTTTTCGCATTGATTTTTTGTTTTTTACGGATTTCCGTTTTTGGTTCAAAATATCGTCTTGCTCTTGTTTCTGTTACTATCAAGCTTCTGTCGCACTGTTTTTTAAATCGCCTGTAAGCTTCTTCAAAAGACTCTTCTGACTTAACTTTAATGCCGGGCATCAAAATCACCACCTTTTTTGTTTTTTGATAAGACACTTCTAAGTGCTATCCGATATAGCATTTAGAAGTGTCTTATCTTGCCTTTTAAACGATAGTAGTTTAAAAAATTATTTTAAATCCACCAAATATATCATCATCTAACTTTACATCGTATTCTTGGTCAGTGCCTTCGTCATCTTCATAATCATAACCAGCTTTGACATACCTAAATCCAGCAAAAAGATAACCATTGTCAATAACTCTTATGTTGAATTTTGCTTTAAACTCTTTGTAGTTTATGCCATCTTGAAATGTCAATATCTTTGGGGCATATGCTAAATCAAAATCAAGAGATAATCTATAATTAAACTGCATATTTGCATACAATCTTAAAGGCACTGCTATGAGATCTTCACTTCCTTCATCAAAATCAACATACTCCGTGCTCACACCCATACCAACACCAAAACCTTGTATGCCACTTTGTTTGTATCTGTATTGGTTCATCATTTTGAAGTTAACTGAAGCGAGTGTTCCATCGCCAAATTTGTCGTCATATGTTCTTTTGTCTCTTGTTGCTTTGCCGTTGTTTACATATCTGGCACCTAAATAGTAGTTAGTGTATCCTTTTTTATGAACTTGCCAATCAAGCAAAGCACCAAGAGTGTTGCTGTTTAAGTTTATCTCAGCACTACCAAAGCTATTTGTAGCAAATAAAATCGCTAAAAAAACTAAATTTTTTTTCATAGTATGTATCCTTTTTTGTTTATATTATCTAAATAAGTTTAAAAATACCTCAAAAAAAGAGGAGTTCTTAAAATACTCTCAATAATCCGCTTTTAGATATCTTTTTTGATATGCCGCGATTATAGTAGCCAATACGATAAATATCAACACATATACCCAAGTTGGAATTGGCACTGGGTCACCTGTAGCATATGAGTGCATACCGCTTAAATAAAAATTCACACCAAAATATGTCATAAGAATTGAGCTAAATGCCAAAGTTGAAACTACAGCAAATACAAAAGGATTATTCAATGGTTTGATAAATCTTAAGTGAAGCACGATGATATACGCCACAATCGATACATAAGCCCAAGTTTCTTTAGGGTCCCAACCCCAGTATCGTCCCCACGATTCGTTTGCCCATACACCACCTATAAAGTTGCCAATTACCAACATAGATAGTCCTATTATGATAGATACCTCACCTATAGCACTTGTTTGGTATATGGTTTTGTCTATTAGTGGTTTTTTGTCGTTTCTATTGATAAATAGTATCAATGTTGTGTATCCAAGCATAGCAGACAAAGCTAAAAATCCGTATGAACCTGTGATGATAGAGACATGAATAGTGAGCCAATAAGACTTAAGCACAGGAACCAAGTTAGTAATTTGTGGGTCAATACCACTTAAGTGTGCGGTAAACATAAATATACCTGCCATAGCAACGGTAGCACTTAATGCAAATATAGATTTGCGAAAGAAAAACAACCCAGCAGCCATAGCAGACCAAGCTATATATACTAGCGATTCGTATGTATCGCTCCAAGGAGCATGACCACTTATATACCATCGTAAACCTAACCCAAATGTATGTGCTGCAAAAAATAAACTAATCACAACAAATAGTGTGGTGGTTATCTTTTTTGAGACCTCTTGTTGTCTAAATATACCTATGAAAGCTATGATAAATAAAATCAAACCAAGAACAATATATATAGGTGTTAGACTTGGAAACAGACCTAGTTTGTTGAACAATATCTCTGCGTCTATCAGTTTGTCGCTTATCATCACATCTTTGCCTATTTTTTTTTGATACATTGATATGAAACCAAGATATTGTTTGGCTTTAGTCCAGTCTTCATCTACAACAGAGCCCACAAAACCTCTTGTCATTTGCTCTACAACTTCTTGGTTTTTGCCAGAAAAGTTTTTGATAGCGTCTATAGGATTGAACCATTTATTGTCTGTATTGTTGCCATCTTTGGCATAGATATTAAAAAGATTACCCTGATAAACCTGAAAAGCTATTGATAATTTTTCGTCTATTTTGATAATCTCTTTTTCATATGTGCCTCTTTGATTTGGCGATAGGGCATTTGCCTTTTTGCTTTCGTTTGCGAGCAGATATTCGCCATCGTTAAATACTTCATTGAATGCTACATATTTTCTTGTCTTATCTATATTTAAAAACTTTTTAAGCTTTGGGGATTTTATAGTTATCATCTTCACATCGCCCCACATCTCAGGTCTTGTTAGCATACCTAATACTACTTGGTCTGCTGTGAAGCCTAAAAAACTTGATTTTTTCGTCAGTTTTTGAACTATCTCTATGTTTAAGCTATCCATAGGTTTCATCCGTCCCATTGATGATTGCACTACAAGTCGCCCAAAATCTTTTGAAAGTTCACTCGAATTTTCTTTGAAGTTTTTAAAATATTGTGTGCGATTGTCATCGGCTTGTAGTGGTTTTGACAAAAATCCTAAAGCCACCAAAACAAAAATAGCAGTTGAGTTTTTGATATATTTGCTTAGTTTTATAAATCTACTTTTTTTATCAAACATATTCATCAAGAGGCCTAATACTAAAAGAAAATATCCTATATATGTAGGCACAGTTCCAGGGTCGTTGTTTACTGACAATATAGTGCCTTGTTCATCTTGGTCGTATGAGCTTTGGAAAAACTGATATCCACCATATTTCAAGGTGCTATTCATAAAAATTCTATAGTCAATTTTTTTCTGTCCATCTATCACTGTTACTTCACTGGCATACGATGATGGTGCTTCGCTTCCTGGGTATCTGTCGAGTTGAAAATCATTTAGCTTGATAGCAAATGGAACAGACAGCATCTTAGAGCCATACGACAACACCACTTTTTCGCCACTTTTGAACTCCAGTTCTCTTTGTATGCCTACATTGCCTCTTTTGCCTACAAGTTTGGTATTTAAAGTTTCATCGCCTATCGTGACATTTGTGCCTATGAGGTTCATCTCGTCTTTGCCTTTTTTTGCGAACTTATAATCGCTCATTTTCAACACCATATGTTTGTCACCGTATTTGACTTGATACTCAAAACTATTGTCGCCAATAGCACCAAACTCTTTCAAGAATTTTGTATCATAATTTTTGCCATCTTTTATGACGGTTGCTTGTATATATGGCTCAAGTGATATCATATCGCTTTGGGTTTGTGCTTCTCGTATATGCATAATACCCTCATATCCTATATATCTTGTAGCTCCAGCTCCAAGAAGTATGACGACAAATGAAAAATGAAATACAGTTCTGCCGTTAAATTTTTTATACATTTTTCTACTTACCATCACCCCTATTAGATTGACGATAGCCAATACAAGCACTATCTCATACCAGATGTTGTTGTATACAAGCACCCTAGCAGTTGATGTGCCGAAGTCATTTTCTAATATCGTTGCAACAGCTGCACCTACAGCCAATATAGACAACAACGATATAGTGGTGATATAAGAGAACATAATTTTAGTTATATTTTTGATATTTATCCTTTTTTTGTTTATATTATCTTTTTGTGCTTAAAACTATCTCTTTGTTTTTTGATAACTTTTAATTTAAGCTAACTTTAAGTTTAATACAATAGAATATTCACAGGCAAAAGTCAATAAACTAAAAGGAGTTAAATATGACAAAAGAGTTCAAAAACAGTTCAAGCAGCAACGGGGGGGGGATTAGCTCATTTCTAAAAAACTTGACCAACAAAGCAAAAATAGTGACACTATCAGGTGTGCTATCAGTAGCTACCATAGGTTGTGGTGGCGGTGGTGGAGGAGGAGACGGTGGTGGCTCATCTGCTACACCTACACCAGTTATCACATCAAATGGCGGAGGTGATACTGCCTCTATAAATGTAAATGAAAATGAAGTAGCAGTCACGACAGTGGCTGCTACAAGTAGTGAAGATATCAACTACACCATAGGTGGCGGTGGCGATGGTGCAAGCTTTGACTTAAATATAACATCGGGAGCACTTACATTTGTAGATGCTCCAGATTTTGAAGTTCCTACTGATACTGGTAATGACAACAACTATACAGTTTTGGTAGTAGCTACAAGCACATCAGGTATAGAAGACAACCAAACGATAAATATAGATATTGTAGACAAACCAAATGCCACAGATATAGCTCTAAGTAGTAGCACAGTTGCCGAAAACTCTACTACAAACACAGTTATAGGAACTTTGTCAAACAACAGTGATGACAATGAAACAGCTGTATATACACTCGTAGCAGGAGATGGAGATGGCGACAATGGTTTAGTTAAAATAGTTGGTGATGAACTACAAGTAAATGGGGCTATAGATTTTGAGACAAACCCAACACTTGAGATACGAGTAAATGTCAATGAGGGAACCAAAAATTTTTCTAAAGCTTTTACAATAAATGTAACCGATGTAAACGAAGCACCTACAGATATAGCTTTGAGTAGTAGCACAATAGCAGAAAATTCTGCTGCAGGCACAGATATAGGAACATTATCAAACACCGATGAAGATACAGGCGATACCCACACATATACTCTAAAAACGGGCAAAGGTGGCCCCGATAATAGTTTATTTTCTATATCTGGTACAACTTTGAAAGTAGCAGGAGCTATAGATTTTGAAAATGATAACTCTCTTGAGATACAAATAAATGTCAATGACGGAGTAAATGACTATGCCGAAGTTATGACTATAAATGTAACTGATGTAAATACAGCTCCAACAGATATAAATATAACCAGCAGTTCTATAGACGAAAATGAACCGGCTAATACAGTTGTAGGCATATTGGGTGCTACAGACGATGGCGAGAATACAGGAACTTTAACTTATAGTTTCGATGGTGGCACAGATGATGCCAATTTTACTATAGACGGCACAAACCTAAAGATAAATGCTATACCTGATTTTGAAACTAAATCATCATATAGTATCAATATAAAAGTAAGTGATGGCGTTTTGGATTATACAGAAACATTTGCTATAATAGTGAACGATATAGACGAAACAGTGTTTGTGATGAAAATCAAGACAGACAATACAGGAACTTCAGGCGATGATCAATTTACAATACCTACACATACAACTCCTACATACAACTACGAAGTTGATTGTGCTTTTGATGGTTCATTTGATGCTACAGTGATAGGACAGACGGGTGATTATACTTGTGATTATGCGGGCAGTAGCGGAGAAAAAACTATAGCTATAAAAGGTTTATTTCCTCATATCTACTTTAGTGGTGGTGGAGACAAAGATAAACTTCTTGATGTCAAACAGTGGGGCGATATAGCATGGACCAATATGTATAGGGCTTTTTATGGGTGTTCAAACTTCAATATCACAGCAGTGGATAGTCCAGACTTAAGTGGCGCTACAAGTATGGGTGCAACTTTTCAAGAAGCTACAGCTTTCAATAGCAACATAGCAGACTGGAATGTGACAACTATAGAATATCTTTCAAATTTATTTGAAGGTGCTACAAGTTTCAATCAAGATATATCTGCATGGCAACCAAGCAGTCTTGTTAGCACAAAAGAGATGTTCAAAGATGCTACGAGCTTCAACCAAGATGTAAGTTGGACAGTTCCTGACAGTTTGACAAATACATATGGTATGTTTGAAAATGCGACAGCTTTTGATGGCGCATTTGGTTCAAATTGGGATTTTTCAAATGTAATCACACTGCAATATATGTTTCGTCATGCCCCAAATTTTGATCAAGACATAAGTGGCTGGGATACTGGAAAAGTTACCAATATGCGTAATACTTTTGAAGGTGCAACTGCTTTCAATCAAGACATAAGTGGTTGGGATACTGGCAGTGTTACTACTATGAACTATATGTTCAATCTCGCTTCAAGTTTTGACCAGCCAATAGGAGAATGGAATACTACAAATGTTGCGGATTTTGGTGGAATACTTAGAAATGCAGCCAGCTTCAACCAAAATATAAACTGGGATTTGACAAGTGCTAATAGTTTTTATGGAGCATTTGCACTTGCAACAAATTTCAACGGCTCGTTTGGTGCCAAATGGGACACAACAAATGTGACAGCTTTTGGTGCTATGTTTACAGGTGCTACAAGTTTCAATCAAGATATAAGTAGTTGGAACATGACAAATGTAAACTTGATAAGCTATATGTTTTTAGATGCTACTGCTTTTGCAGGACAAGATTTATCCTCTTGGAATCTTGACAATGTGTCAGCTGGTAGGTGTGCGGAGTATAACAACTCTACAGGTGCTGGCAATACTTGGCCTACTTTAAACAACTGCACTCCATAGTAGTTTGATATCGCTAAATACAAGCTTGGTATTTAGCGATAGATATTTTGTCGTCCATCGATGAAAATGCTCACAAGAAGTGACTATAGAACTTTTTTGATATAGCCGTAGCTTCTTTGAAACTTATCTGCCGAAACTTTACTTTAGTGCTGGGCACCGTTTGCGAAAGAGAGAAACAATCCACATCTAACACCACACCAATTATTGGGTATCCGCCTATAGTTTGTCTGTCTTTAAGTAGCACGATAGGCTGTCCATCTTTGGGTATTTGCACTGCTCCAAAGCAAATACCTTGTGATATTATACCATCTTTTTTTTGTTTTAATGCTTCTCCTTCAAGCTTATAACCCATACGGTTTATCTGTTGAGAGACTATCCATTTGCTATCAAAAAATCTTTTTATCTGCGTGTCATCAAACTCTTTATGTTGATATGACAACATAACTCTTAAGGTCAAACTATCTTCATACTTTGGTACAAGGTTTTTTTTCAACCTTTTATTTGTGACAATTTTAGGATTTCTAAGTTTAAAAATATCTTTAACTTTTAGTTTTATATCATCAACTATTTGTGTTTTGTATGGTATATCAAGCCCGTTTGCAAATGCTATATAAACTCTCAAGCCAGTTATAAACTTGCCTATATTTAAGGTATCTCCAGCTTTCATATCAATAGTTTGCCACATATTTATAGACTCGTTATTGACACTTGCTTCGCATTTTGCTCCTGTTATCGCTATAGAGATAGTTGTAGAGAAAAGCAGCTTTAGGTGTGGAAAATTTAACTCTATCATATTTGTATAGGGTGTATTTGCTACAAGTTGATTTGCTATATGAAAAGCATACTCATCAGCAGGACCACCCACCTTCACTCCAAGATGAGTATGTTTGTATCTGCCTTTGGTTACAACTATGGCATATATTGGGTTGTTTAAAACTTGTATCAATTCACCCAGCTATGTATAAGTTTTTTGTGTTTTGTATCACTTGTTTTTAAGTCCATAACAGATATTATGTTTAATAGATTTTTTGATGATTGTTCTAAATCGTCATTTATTATGATATAGTCATACTCATGGGCTTGTTTCATCTCTATAGCGGCATTTGCCAGCCTTGTTTGTATATCTTGGGGGCTATCTTTCGCTCTTTTTATCAGTCTATTTTCTAAGTCACTTTTTGATTTTGTTGTAATAAATACCGATGTTATATATCGCCCCATACTTTCTTTTAAAATATGAAAACCTTGCACATCTATATCAAATATGATAAGTTTGCCATCGTTTATAGCTTGGGTTATAGGCTTTTTTGATGTGCCATAATAGTTGTCATGAACTTTTGCCCACTCAAGAAAATGGCCGTTTTGTATATCTTTTTCAAAATGCTCTTTTGATACAAAAAAATAATCCACCCCATCTACTTCACCAACTCTTTGAGCTCTTGTGGTAGTTGATATAGAGAAATAATACTGCGATATGTGTTTATATATATACTCAAGCATGGTGCTTTTGCCACAACCACTAGGACCCGATATCAATAAAATAGAAGCAGTATTCATATTTCACCTTTTTGATATTTTATCGTATTTAGCTTATATTTTGTTTTGTTAATGTTATTTGGATATAATCACCTCATAAGGACAGATATGAATTATTGGCAAAATATTTACAGCCACTTTGACCCTGTGGCATTTTATGTAGGCTCTTTTGGAGTTCATTGGTATGGTATTATGTATGCTACTGCTTTGCTCATAGCTATAGTTGTAGCACACTGGATTGTCAAAAAAGACAACATACCTATAAGCTCCAATATGCTTGATAGTTATATAATATGGGTAGAGATAGGTGTCATCGTAGGAGCTAGGGTTGGTTATATTTTATTTTATGATAGCCATACTATGTATTATCTCACACACCCATGGCAGATATTTAATCCATTTATAAACGGAGTATATGCTGGCATATCTGGTATGAGTTATCATGGAGCCGTGATAGGTTTTATTTTAGCTTCTTTGTGGTGGGCGAAGCGAAACAAGGTGGCATTTTTATTTATCGTTGATATCGCTACCTTGGCAATTCCTGTAGGTTATATATTTGGACGAATTGGCAACTTTTTCAATCAAGAGTTAGTAGGCCGCGTGACAGATGTGCCTTGGGCCATATATGTAAACGACATATTAAGACATCCATCTCAACTATACGAAGCAGTTATAGAAGGGTTATTGGTATTTTTGGTGTTGTTCTATTTTCGCAATAAAAAAAAGTTCGACGGACAGATCGCACTTATGTATTTGGGGCTTTATTCGTTTGGTAGAATTGTAGCAGAGTTTTATAGACAGCCAGATATCCAGTTAGGGTTTTTGTATGGCACATCGTGGCTTACTATGGGCATACTTATATCATCTGTTTTTCTTGTTTTGACTATAGTTTTGTATTTTATCATAACCAAAAACATAAAACAAAAACAATCAAAAAAAAGAAAAAGGAGTTCTTGAGTGCTATTAACCCCAGGACCAACTGCCGTGCCAGAGTTTATACGAAAATCTATGGCGAACGAAACTATACATCACAGAACAAAAGAGTTTGAGAATCTATTTAAAAATACAAGAGAGCTGTTGAAAAAACTACTAAATATGCAAGAGGTTGTTGTATTTGCTACCACTGGCACAGGTGCTATGGAGGCAGCGGTGTTAAACTTTTGCAAAAAAAAAGCAGTAGTGATAAACTCTGGAAAATTTGGTGAAAGATTTAGCAAAATATGTCAAGCACACAACAAACCATTTGTAGAGCTGAAACAGCAGTGGCACACTCCTGTTTGTCTTGAAGATATCAAAGATAGTTTAAACCAACACAAAGATATTGATACGATATTTTTACAAATTTGTGAGAGTTCTGGAGGTTTGAGACACCCAGTTGAGAGTATAACAAAGCTTGTAAAGTCTATAAACAAAGATATAATAATAGTAGCAGATGGTATCACAGCAGTTGGGGTTGAGCATATAAACACAACAAATATCGATGTCCTCATAGCAGGAAGCCAAAAAGCACTTATGCTTCCACCTGGCTTATCTATAGTTGGTTTGAGCTCCCAAGCTATCAATAGTTTGCAAAGTTTTAGCGCTGGGTATTATCTAAACTTGAAAGTTGAGTTAGATAAACAAAAACAAAACACCACAGCATATACAGCACCTACAACTTTGATAATAGGTTTGCAAAAAGTGTTGCAAACTATGGATGATATTGGGTTCGATAAAATATACAAAGATACAAAAAAAAGAGCGGCAGCTACTAGAAAAAGTTTAGAAGCATTGGGCATGAAAATATATCCAAAAGCACCCAGCGATGCTATGACTACAATATATCACGAACAATCAACCCTCATAAGAGACATGCTCAAAAATAGTTTTGATATCAATATAGCAGGCGGTCAAGACCACCTAAAAGGCAAGATATTTCGTATAAATCATATGGGTTTTGTCAAAAATTATGAGGCTTTTTGGGTGGTCAATGCTATAGAGTTGTGTTTAGATAAATTAGGGTTAAGGCAGTTTGATTCTACAGCAAATCAAATCATGGCAAAGGAGATGTTGTGAGTGTTATAAAACAACACGAAATACCAAAAGGCTCAAGATTATATTTTGGCAAAACAGCAAAACTAAAAATAGAGTTTGAATATGAAACATCGCTGAAACTTTTAAGTTTTGGGTTTGAGCCAATTGTCACACCAAACTTTATACACAAACTTGATAAACAAAACAATGCCATAGTTATATCAAATCCAGACAACGAACATATGTCATTGAGAGATGATAGCACGATGGAAACTACGAGAATCATCACAAAAAGATTAGGCAGAACAACAAAACACAAAAAGTGGTTTTATAATCAACCTGTATTTAGATATCCTTCAAGTGAAAACTACCAAATAGGAGCAGAAGCAATAGACAGCGAAAACATAGACGATATGATCAAAATATGTTTAGAGACTTTAGCTTCTATAAAACAAAACTTAAGCCTGCAACTATTTGATATGAATATCATCAAAAAAATATCAGCAAACGAAAATATAAATTTTGATGATTTTAAAAATAGCGACATAAACAAAATTTTGAAGTTAGAGATCAAATGGCTCACTAAACTTTTGTATGTTTCAACTTGTGATGAGTTGAGACAACTTATAGATGCAACACCCACATATATCCAAGAGTATTTAAAAAATTTGATAAGCCTTACCGATAAAATCAAGTGCGACAATATCATAATAAGTCCTTTGTATTGTAGCGATGTTGTGTATTATGAGGGTGTGGCATTTGAAGTTATATGCGATAAATACACTATAGCAAAAGGTGGCAAATACAAGGTATACGATATGTTATCTTGTGGATTTTCACTTTATACAGATGATATACTAAAAATTCTTAGGAGCAGTAAATGAAAGCAGATGTAGTAGTAGGCGGACAATGGGGCGATGAAGGCAAAGGCAAGATTGTAGATAAATTAGCACTTCAATACGATATAGTATGTAGATCGCAAGGCGGGCACAATGCAGGCCATACCATAGTAGTAGGCGAGAAAAAATATGCTCTACATCTCGTGCCATCTGGTATATTAAATGACAAAGCAGTCAATATCATAGGACATGGTGTTGTGTTTTCTCCTGAAGATTTTATAAAAGAGATAAAACAGTTCAAAAACTTAGAAGGTAGGTTATTTATAAGCGACAAAGCTCACTTAAACTTAAACTACCACAAACAAATAGATATAAAAAAAGAGCTTCAAAAAGGCAAAGACGCTATAGGAACCACTGGCAAAGGTATAGGACCAGCATATTCTGATAAAATCAACAGAGTTGGATTTAGAGTAGGTGAGCTACTTGATACCGATAAGTTGTTGCATAAAATAAAGTTGTATTATAAAAACAACAAAACATATTTTGATGGATTGGATTTAGATAAATTTGATGAAAACGATATGAAAAAAAAGTTGGAGTTTTATAAACAAAACTTATCTCACTTTATAACAGATACCATAACTATGGTTCAAGATGGACTAAAACAAAACAAAAAAATACTGCTCGAAGGAGCACAAGGAGCTATGTTGGATATTGATTTTGGAACATATCCATATGTGACAAGTAGCACGACAGTTAGCTCAGGTGCTTGCACTGGGTTGGGTTTGAGTGTCAAAGATATAGGAAAAATCACATGTATTACAAAAGCTTACTGCACAAGAGTAGGCAATGGACCATTTCCAAGTGAAGATGACACAAAATATGGCGATACTATGGCAAAAGTTGGCAAAGAGTTTGGCACTACGACAGGGCGAAAAAGAAGATGCGGTTGGTTTGATGCGGTTGCTATGGCATACGCTTGTCGTATAAACGGGTGCGATGAGTTGTCGCTTATGAAACTTGATGTGCTAGACGGTTTTGATAAAATCAAGATATGTATAGCATATGAAAAGCAAGGCAAACGCATAAACACAGTTCCATATGATTTAACTGAAATATCACCTATATACGAAGAGATAGACGGCTGGGACAAAGTGGAGGGTATAAGGCAGTTTGAAAAACTTCCTTTAAATGCAAAAAACTATATTAAACTCATAGAAAAATACACAAACACAAAAATAGGCATAATATCAACCTCGCCACAACGAGAAGACACAATAATATTATAAGGACAAAAGATGAAACTAAAACTAATACATTGTGATTTTATATCACGGAAAATTACAAAAGATTTGATACTATCATCAATTTTGCAAGTGCGAAAAACTAAAGACGAGATAAAAACAGTCATAACACAAGTGATAGAAGATGATATCCAAAAAGAGATAAAGCTTGAAAATGCAGTGGCAACTTTGCTTGATGAAAACGAAGATGATATAGAGTTTTATCATGCAGATCCCAGACAACTTTTTTGGATGACTAAAAAAAAGTTATCAAACGATTATGATGTTTTGCTCAAGCCTGAAGATAGATATAGCGATATAGCTCACAAACTTTTGAACATATTGTATGAAGATGATTATATTCATTTTGAAGTAGCAGATAACCAAATCAAAAATATCATAGTTTTATCTATAGAGCAATTTATGGCAGGATTTGATGAAGCAGATACATTAGCTTTCGAGAGAATAAAAAGTTTAAAAAGATCAATAGTCCCCGGCACCGATGAATACAACGAGATATTTATGCGGTTATACGAAGAGGAGCTGGTGAAAAAGGGTTTAATATGAAAAAAAAGGTTTGGTTGTATTTTGAAAACGGTCTTTTTATTCAAGCAAATAGTTTTGGTGCATCAAAAGAGGCTATAGGCGAGGTTGTGTTTAATACATCGATGACAGGATACCAAGAGATATCAAGTGATCCAAGCTACGCAGGACAGTTTGTGGTATTTTCTATGCCCGAGATTGGTATAGTAGGCGTCAACGAAAACGACATGCAAAGCAGTCGTGTGTGGTGTGAGGGTGTTTTGGTGCGAAACTATACAGAAGATTATTCAAACTACAGAGCTACGAGTAGTTTTGATAAACTATTAAAAGAACACAACCGTATGGGAATATGCGACATAGACACAAGAAAAATCATAAAACACATAAGAGACGAAGGTTCTATGATGATGATAGCATCTACAACCACAAGCGACAAAAACAAACTAAAAGAAAAATTAGAAAACTCTAAAAGAATAGAAGATACAAACTACTGCGAAATTGTAAGCACCAAAAAGCCATACGAACACAAAAGAGCAAGCTGGAACAGCGAAACACAAAAATTCAACAAAGCAAAACCAACAAATAAAAAGATAGCTGTTATAGATTTTGGTGTGAAAACATCAATACTCGACGAACTTACACAAAGTGGCCTTGATGTAGTAGTGTTGCCTTGTTCGTTTGAAGCAAAAGATATTTTAAATGATTTTAAAAACAACCTTATAGGAGGAGTGTTCTTAAGTAACGGACCAGGCGATCCTATGAAGCTTGAAAAAGAGATAGAACAGATAAAACTACTAATAAACAGCGATATACCGATATTTGCGATATGTTTAGGGCATCAACTTCTAAGTATAGCTTTTGGATACGACACATACAAACTAAAGTTTGGACAACATGGTGGAAATCACCCAGTAAAAAGCTCAAACAAAGTAGAAATAACAGCACAAAATCACAACTACAATGTGCCAAATACCATAGAACAAATAGCTACTATTACACATAAAAATCTTTTTGATGGCACTATAGAGGGAGTGAAATACAAAAACAAAAATATATTTTCAGTCCAGCACCACCCAGAAGCAAATCCAGGCCCAAAAGAGAGCAGATATATATTTGACGAGTTTGCATCTATGATAAAACATCAGTGATAACAAAAAGATGAAACTCGAAACAGCTGGAGTATTGTTCAAGCCAAACTCAAAAAACCTAATATCAAACTATCTTGAGATATTGAATACTTTAAAACAAAACAACATAAACTATATTTTAGAAACAAACAGCGCAAACACGATAGACAAAGAGGGTTTGGAGTTTATAAAGTTGTGCGAAAGAAGTGATTTTTTGCTTTGTGTAGGTGGCGATGGAACTTTGATATCAACAGCAAGAAAAGCATATAATTTTGACATACCAATACTAGGTATAAATTTTGGCAAGCTTGGTTTTCTTATTGATATAGACCAAAATCAGTTTGATGGGTTTTTAAAAAAAATAAAAAAAGGCGAGTTTAGAATTGACGAAAGATTGATGTTGAAGCTTCAAATAGAAAACAAAACTTATTATAGTTTCAACGACATAGTATTGTGCAAAAAATCCATGCGAGGTCTTGTAGATATAGATGCCACTATCAATGACAAACGATTTAATCACTACAGAGGCGATGGAGTGATAGTATCTACTCCTACTGGTTCAACCGCTTATAACTTATCGTGTGGCGGACCTGTGATATATCCACTTGGGCGTGGTATCGTGGTCACTCCTATATCTGCTCACTCTTTAACACAAAGACCAGTAGTTTTGCCAGAAGTTTTTAATATCAAATTTAAAAGTGTAGGAGAAGAGGATATCAAGATAATCATAGACGGACAAACAAGCCTACAGCTAGCACGAGGAGAGCAAATTAGTATATCTCAAGCTTCAAAAAAAGCTAAACTTATACATAGATGTGAGTTTAATTATTTTGATATACTAAGCCAAAAACTACGATGGGGTGACTATGATAAGTAGTTTTTATCTCAAAAATTGTGTGTTTTTTGATGAGCTTAATATAGAGTTTAATAACTCTCTTGTAGTGTTTACCGGCCCAAGTGGTGCTGGCAAAACAGTGTTGCTTGATGCTATACTTAGTGCATTTGCCTTGAAGCCCACCAAAGCTGACATAAGCGAAGTTTGCATAAGCCGTCACAACATAATAAAACAAGAGTTTGATATAAACAAAGATGATTTTTGTATAAAAAAGCTTGAAAATCCAAATGTAAAACATTATCTAAACTCTATGAAAATATCCAAAAAGGAGCTTAAGAGTTTTTCAAGCAGTTTTATAAGATTTATAAACCATAAAGATAGTGGCGAGTTTGATAATAGTTCGCTTGTAGAGTTTTTAGATACTATCATAAAAACAAAAGATACAAATCACCATAAGATTATTTTTGATTATGAACAAACATTTCAAACGCTTAAATTCAAACAAAAAGAGCTAAAAGAGCTAAAAAATGACGAACAAGATATTGAAGAAAAGATAGATTTTTTGAAATACGAGATAAATCAAATAGGAGAAGAAGATATCAAACCCGATGAGCTAAATGAACTGCGTTCTATCAAAAAAGGGTTCGCACAAAAAGAGATTATAAGCGAAGCCATAACAGATGCCTCATCTACTATATATGATTTTCACAAGATTGATAAAATGTTATCTAAGATGGGCGAAGATGCAGAGTTTTTCACACAAGCTGGTTTAAAAATACAAACACTGATAGAAAATTTCACACAAAGAGTTGAAAATATCGATGAAAATGATATAGAAAAACTCATAGACAAAATCGAACTTTTGTCTAAACTGGAAAAAAAATACGGAAGTTTAGAACAAGCAAATATCCAACAAAATATCAAAAAACAAAAACTTGAAAGTTTAGAAAATATGACATTTGATATAACAATACTTGAAAAAAATATCAAAAAACTCGAGATACAAATAAACAACACAGCAAAAATACTCACAACAAACAGGACAAAATATCTAAAACAACTAAAACAAAACATAAACAGCTACTTAAACAAACTTTATATGAACCCTATAGAGTTGTCAATATCAAATAAACCTATAGATAAAGATGGACAAGATATATTAAATATAACATTAAACAACACAAAATTAGCCAACATAAGCAGTGGCGAACAAAATAGACTAAAACTATCACTTTTGTGTGCGAAAGCGAAATATAACCTCAAAGATAATGTATCACTTTTTTTAGACGAAATAGATGCAAATCTTAGTGGTAAAGAGAGCGAAGCATTATCGGCTGTTCTCAAGGAGTTGTCAAAAAATTATCAGATATTTGCTATATCGCACCAGCCACAGCTTAGCTCTATGGCAGATAAGCATATATTGGTTTATAAACAAAACAACACTTCGCACATAAAAATTTTAAATAAAAATGAGAGAATAGATGAGATAGCGAGAATAATAAGCGGTCAAAATATCACAACGCAAGCCAAGCAGTTTGCTACTAAACTTTTAGAAATAAACTTATGATATTTGCTTTTTTTTATTTTGTATTGTCAGTTTTTTTGCATATTGTTTTTTTGCCATATTTACTCTATATTTCAACAAAACAAAAATACAAACTATCAATTCCTCATAGATTTTTTGGCTTTAGTTCTAAGTTTGTCAAAAGCGGCGTGTGGTTTCATGGGTGTTCATATGGTGAAATTGTAGTGGTGCAAAATATAATCAATAGCATAAAAATAACGCAAAATATAAACATATCTACTATCACAGATACAGGCTACAAAAAAGCAAAACAGATATGCGCAAAGAGTAAATTTTTGCCGTTTGAGAGTATTTTGCCATTTTGGATAAGCAAACAAAAAGTTTTGGTTGTAATCGAAGCAGAGCTTTGGTATATGTTGTTTTTCATAGCGAAACTCAAAGGTATAAAAACAGTATTGGTAAATGCCAGAATAAGCGACAGGTCATATAAAAAATATCTAAAAAATAGATGGTTTTATAAAAAAATATTTAAAAATATTGATAAAATTTTCGCTCAAAGCGACACTGATAAACAAAGATTAGAACAATTAGGAGCTAAAAATATAGAAACAGTTGGCAATATAAAGTTGTCAATTAAACCTAAAATAACACAAAAATACGACAAACCAAAAGACAGCTTTTTAGTCGTAGCAGCTAGCACTCACGAAACTGAAGAACAATTGGTGCTTGATGCATGGAGCAAAAATATAGGCAAGCTGATTATCGTGCCAAGGCACCCACAAAGATTTGAAAGGGTAGATAATCTTATATTGGATTTCATAAAAAACAAAAATATAACATACCAGAAATTTAGTATAAATAAAAGTTTTGATACTGATATTATTTTGCTTGATAGTTTGGGTGAACTTATCAATATATATGCTATAAGCGATGCGGTGATATTAGGCGGAGCATTCGCTAAAATAGGAGGACACAACCCAGTTGAGCCTGCATATTTTCAAAATATCATAATAACAGGAGAGCATATATTTAACCAATATGCTCTTTTTGAATCTATAAGCGCATATGAAATAGTAAACAAAAAAAACCTTCAAGGTAGTTTAAAAAATATCAAAACTCTAAACAAAGCAAAACTACTGAACAAAGGTGATACAAAAGATATCATAAATTATATAAAAAAGGCAACCTATGAGTAAGGAAAAAGCATATAAACTGCTATCAATCCAAGAAGATATATCAGCAAAAAAAGCAAAACTATATATAGATAGTGGTTTAGTTTCTATAAAAGGTCAAAAACTTCAAATAGCAAGAGTGCTCATAGATAGCAAAAGTGTATTTGATATCAAACCGATACCACAAACAAAAGTGATATTTGAAGATGACAATATATTAGTAGTAGATAAACCAGCATACCAAACAGCCGAACAAACCAGCAAACTATTTAAAAACTTTTTTTTGTTAAACAGACTTGACAAAGAGACAAGCGGTGTTATGTTGTTTGCTAAAACAAAGTTATTTCAAACAAAAGCTATACAACAATTTAAACAAAAAAATGTCTATAAAGAATACATAGCTATAGTGCAAGGCAAAGTGCCAGAAAGTTTGACCATAGACCAACCAATTATGACAACCAAAGGCAAAACAGCAAAAAGCAAAATAGATGAAAAAAATGGCAAACCAGCTACAACTATAGTTACACCACTATTTATACAAGGTAAATTATCAAAACTAAAAGTAGTCATACAAGACGGCAGAACACATCAAATACGAGTGCACTTATCAAGTGTAGGGCACCCAATAGTAGGAGATATCTTGTATGGCAAAAAGAGTGCCAATATCCAAAGAGTTATGCTACATTGTGTCAAAACAGAGATTTTTGATTATTGTTTTGAGGCAAAAGAGCCAAAAGAGTTCAAACTATTTGGGTTTGGGTAGCCATAAGATTATTTGGATAAGATGACAAAATTAAGGATATAAAAATGTTAAAAAAACTATTGTCTGTATTTAACACAAGAAACGACAAACAGCTAAAAATGTATAGCAAAGTTGTGTTGCAGATAAACAAACTTGAACCAAAATACGAAAAACAAAACGACAAACAGCTACAACAAAGTTTTCAAACTCTAAAAGACCAACTAAACAACGATGAAAAAAAGCTTGATGAGTTGCTAAACGATGTATTTGCTATAGTTCGAGAAGTTAGTAAAAGAGTGTTAAATATGAGACACTACGATGTGCAATTAATAGGCGGTATGGTGCTAAATGACAACAAAATAGCAGAGATGAAAACAGGCGAAGGAAAAACTTTGGTAGCAACCTTGCCTGTAGTGCTCAATGCCATGAGTGGCAAGCCTGTGCATATCATCACGGTAAATGACTATCTCGCTTCTAGAGATGCAAACGAGTTGAGACCATTGTATGGGTTTTTGGGTTTTTCAGTTGGAGTAATAGTAGGCGACATAGACGACCACGAGACGAGAAAAGCCCAATACGATGCCGATATAACATATGGCACAAACAACGAATATGGCTTTGATTATCTACGAGACAATATGACAGAGTCACAAAAAGACAAGATACAAAGGGGCCATAGTTTTGCTATAGTTGATGAGGTTGATTCTATACTTATAGATGAAGCAAGATCGCCATTGATCATATCTGGAGCCACCGGAGCTAAAAACGACAACTATGTGCTATCGGACAAAATAGCAAAATCTATGACAAAAGGCGAGACAATAGAGCCAAAATCACCAGAAGAGGACACTATAACTACTGGCGATTTTACTATAGATGAGAAAAACAAAAATGTGATGATAACAGACCAAGGCATAGAGAAAGCCGAAAAAGCATTTGGGGTAGATAGTATGTATTCACTTGAAAACGCAGTGCTATCACACAATATAGACCAAGCTATCAAAGCAAATTATCTTTTTAATAAAGATGTGGACTATATAATACGAGAGGATAAAATCCTAATAGTAGATGAATTTACAGGCAGAGTTAGTGAAGGTCGTAGGTTTAGTGAAGGGTTGCATCAGGCACTTGAGGCAAAAGAGGGTGTAGCGATACAAAAAGAATCGCAAACACTTGCGGATATCACATTTCAAAACTATTTTAGACTCTATAAAAAACTATCGGGTATGACAGGTACAGCACAAACCGAAGCAGCAGAGTTCGCACAAATATATGACCTCGATGTGGTATCAAT
This sequence comes from Campylobacterota bacterium, assembly GCA_003643835.1. Taxonomy (GTDB): domain Bacteria; phylum Campylobacterota; class Campylobacteria; order Campylobacterales; family Arcobacteraceae; genus B24-G6. The sequence continues at coordinate 3,957 of QMKX01000006.1, read as the reverse complement.
ACCTACAAATGTGTCTGCAAATAGAGATGACAAAAATGACCTAATATACAGAACCGAAAAAGAGAAGTTTGAAGCAGTTGCCACTAAGATAAAAGAACTAAACAAAAAAGGTCAGCCTGTATTAGTAGGAACAGGCTCGATAGAAAAATCTGAACTTCTTCACGACCACCTAACTAAACAGAAAATTAAACACACAGTTCTAAACGCAAAACAACACCAAAAAGAGGGGCAAATCATAGAAGATGCAGGTTTGCTGGGCTCTGTAACGATCGCTACCAATATGGCTGGTCGTGGAGTGGATATAAAGCTACCAAAAGAGTGTTTACAGCTCGGAGGTTTAGCTATAATAGGCACAGAACGACATGAAAGTAGAAGAATTGACAACCAACTAAGAGGAAGATCAGGACGACAAGGCGATGTAGGAAGCAGTCAGTTTTTTCTTTCGCTTGAAGACAACCTGCTTCGTATATTTGGAAGCGATAAAATATCTTCAGTTATGGCAAGGCTTGGCTTAAAAGATGGTGAGCATATAGAGTCAGGTATGGTGACAAGGTCAGTAGAAAATGCACAAAAAAAAGTAGAAGCCATGCACTTTGAAAGCAGAAAACACTTGCTCGAATATGACGATGTAGCAAACAAACAACGACAAACAATATACCAATACAGAGATAACTTGCTTGATGAAACATATGATATAGGCTCAAAAATAGATGAAAACTTTCAGTGGTATATAGACAATCTGTTAAATGACGCAAATATAATGGACGGTATGCCACCTGAAGAGTTTGATATAGACCAACTAAACACTAAACTAAAAGAGGAGTTGTCTATAGATATGGCACAAAATAGTTTTGATGATATGGACTATGAAGCTATACACGGTTTGGTATCAAAAGCTATGAGCAAAGTTTATAATGACAAGTTTGCTATCATCACACCAGAACAAAAAAGCGAAGTAGAAAGGTTGATGTATCTTCAAGTGCTCGATAACTATTGGCGAGAGCATCTGTATGCTATAGACACACTAAAAACTGGCATAGGTTTGAGAAGCTACAACCAAAAAGACCCACTCGTAGAATACAAAAAAGAGAGTTATGAGATGTTTTTGCAGCTTGTGAGTTCTATCAAACACGAGATAGTTCGGTTGTTGTTTACTATACAAATAAGAGACAAAGAAGAGCAAGAGATAGAAAAACTCAAACATAAGATGAAAGAGGACGAAGAAAATCAAGACATAGAATACAACAAAGGTCAAACAAAACAATCAACAGCCAAAAAAATCCCGCGAAACTCACCTTGCCCTTGTGGCAGTGGCAAAAAATACAAACAATGCTGCGGCAAAAGCGGACCAAAAAAGGGTGTATTAGCCTCATTATGAACAACCAATTAGTCAACTTCATAGTCAAAAAATACCTAAAATGGGACAAAACAAATCCATACATAAGCATAAGTGCAGTTTTAGCTTTCATAGGAGTTAGTGTAGGTGTCATGGTGCTTTTGATATCTATGGCTATCATGAACGGAACAGCAAAAGAGTTCGCTAAAAAACTATTCACTATGAACTACCCACTGACGGTATTTCCAATAGTAGATGGACAAGTAGATAAAAAACTACTCAAACGATTGGAGAAAAAATACCCAAAACTAAAGTTTTCACCGTATCTAAAAACACAAGCAATAATACAAAATGGCGAAAAGATGAGTGGCGGACTTGTGTATGCGGTTGATATCAAAAAAGAGAAAAAAATAAACAAAATTTTTGCAAAAACAGTCAAAAATACAAAAGTGAAAAAGTATGATACAATAATAGGCAAGGGTGTAGAAGAAAGCTTGAGAATATTTGAACCAAACACAAAGGTTACATTTTTTTTCTCGTCTGTGTCTCCTACAGGATTATCACAAATGCCAAAGGTCAAAAGATTTAGACATATCAAAAGTTTCAAATCTGGCTTAAATGCATATGACAATGCTTATATATATGTGACAATAGACGCCCTAAGAGCAGTGCTTGGTAGGACAGATGATAGCTATGATGGTATCCATATATATAGCAAAACACCATTTGAAGACAAGGTTATGCTCTTGGAGTATCTAAAAAACGATGGCATAGGTGTAGTTGGATGGTGGCAACAAAATGGCAACTTGTTCGCAGCGATGCAGATGGAAAAAAAGGCACTGATGGTAGTGCTTATGCTCATAGTGCTCATAGCATCGTTAAATATCATAAGCTCGCTACTTATGACAGTGATGAGTAGGCGAAAAGAGATAGCCTTGCTCATAAGTCAAGGTGCGAGTAAAAAAGAGATAAAAATGATATTTCTTCGTCTTGGCACCATAATAGGTTTTGGTGGTATAGCTTTGGGAGTTGCTTTGGGATTTTTGGGTATATATGTGCTTGAAAATTATGACATAATCAAACTTCCAGCAGATGTATATGGCACGACCAAACTTCCGCTTAAACTTGCTACTACTGATCTTCTCATCATACTATTTGGTTCGTCGGTTGTGGTATATTTGTCTGCTTTGTATCCATCTGTAAGAGCTGGCAATCTTGATATCATAGATATACTGAAAAATGAGTAGCACTCTTTCTAAAATAAGAATAAAAAAAGACGAAGCATATAGCTGGAAAAATATAAAACCGATCTATAAAGCAGTGCAGCAAATCAAAAATATAGATATAATAGATATAAAAGTAGTTTTTGATGATACTATATATATATCGACTACACAAAACATAAAATCGCAAGACAAAGAAGCCATATACGAAGCTTTGAGGTTGCTTATACCTTGGCGAAAAGGGCCATTTGATATATTTGGTATAGAGCTTCAAGCAGAGTGGCGAAGCGATATAAAATACAATATCTTGAGACCTCATTTTGATATAAAAAACAAAATAGTAGCAGACATAGGTTGCAACAACGGATACTATATGTTCAAGATGAACCAAGACAGACCAAAAAAACTCATAGGTTTTGACCCTTCGGCTGTATATAAACTTCAGTTTGATTTTCTAAACCATTTTATAAAAACAGATATAGTATTTGAGATGATAGGTGTGGAGTATCTCAAACTTTATAACCACAAGTTCGATACGATATTTATGCTGGGAGTTTTGTATCATAGGCCTGATCCTATAGGCACCTTGAAGCAACTCAAAAACGCTCTAAACCCACGAGGTGAGATAATCATAGATACATTTATGATAGATGGTAGCGATGATATATGTCTAACACCAAAACAAAGATATGCAAAGATACCAAATATATATTTCATACCCACCGTGCAAGCTTTGACAAACTGGCTAAATCGTGCCGGCTTTGTAGATATAAAAGTGCTTCATATATCTCAAACATCATCACATGAACAAAGAGCTACCAAATGGAGTTTTAACCATAGTTTAGATGATTTTTTAGATAAAAAAAACAAAAATCTCACCACAGAAGGATACCCAGCACCAAAACGAGTTTATATAAAAGCCACCTAAAGCTATGAGTATAGAGGTTTTTAGAGGCGACCTAAAATATATTTTATATACCCGAAACCCTAAACTTGTTCGGGCCAAAATGTAGAAGTTGCTATACATATGTTTGGTTGTTTTAAACTTCTACTCCACAATCTTTTACCCACTATACCTACTTTTTTAGAAAAAGTAGGCCAAACAAGAGAATCGCTTTTTTGTGATAGCAAAAAATGTTTCTGTGAAAAATCGGTATCGGCAGTTATAATTTCAGGGATATTTTCTCAAGATTTCTAAAAATGAAAAACTCGTTTTTCAAACTCAAACAGTTTCATTTTCTATACGAAATTTATAAAAATATCTTTTTCCTGAAATATAGTAGCAACTCGCTTGCTACCACGAGTTAGGGAGCAAAACAGATTTTATATCTGTGAAGCGATAGCACGAGTGAGACATCTTATCCAAAGCGAACCAAGATATATGGAGTTGTTTCGGCT
>QMKX01000005.1 GCA_003643835.1 Campylobacterota bacterium | reverse complement strand
CACATTTGTTGTCTCACTCGTGCTATCGCTTGGGCGAACTAGTCCGCCCTTGCTCCCTAACGAGTGTTCGCAGTGTCTGCTCATGGGTTGTCACATTTGTTGTCTCACTCGTGCTATCGCTTGACGGATACATCCGCCATCGCTCCCTAACTCACGGTCGCAAGCGAGTTGCTTTATTTTTTTATCTCGTTCATGCATAATACTTTTTGTGTTTATTTTTTCCTTTCATTTGTAAATAAAACAAATTGTGTTTTTATGCATTTGTATGTTTATTTGTTGTCGCATCCGTTGTGTTTAAGCCATAACTTTTCGTGTCCCATATCTATGGCGTATTGTGGTATTTCGCAGTCTTTATCAGTTTTTTTGTTTTTTTGTTTTTTTGTTTTTGTTGTGATGGAAGTTATGTCGTCGCTATATTTTATATCGTCTAACAGTTTATAACCCACAGCAAAAAGCAGCACAAAAACAAACAATACAATTATATTAGAGCGTGGAATTTTGAGTTTGTTGTCGGTTTCGCACACACCACCTGGACAATTTTCAAGCTTTTTATTAAATTTGTGATACATCAAACAACCCAAACAAATACCAAAGACACTCTCCATATATAAAAGTATCAAACAAACAACACAGGTTAATATACGAGCAGGAGTCATGATATCAAATACGATAAAATATGCCATAATCAAACCCAAGATAAGCCCAATTATCCATGCAAATTTTTTAGGAGCGGCTTCTACCCAATCTGGAGTTTGGTTTGACACTATCAATCGACCCAATATCATATATGGTGCATATCTCGGATTGATAAGCACACGAACAAGAAACTCAACTATAAATGTGATAGAAAACCATTCAGCGAGAAACAAGCTATGTGTCAAAAATACAGCAAACAAACTAATAATACCAATAAGAAACATAATACCAGCACTAGCTCTAGCATCTCTTTCGTTTATAACCATGTAGTCAAGTGTATCTACTTTTTGCCCAAATTCAAATATTTTATTCATAATATTTTTCCTTTTTTAGAATTATATCATAAATATTATAAAAGATAATAAAAAACAAAAAAATAATTTAAATTTATATTTTTTAGATATATTGTCAAATAAAATTTGGAGCAAAAATATATGTCAATAAAAATAATCAAACGAGATGGAAAAGAAGAGTTTCTTGATATATCAAAAATACGAAAAAATACGAAAAATGCCACAAATGACTTAGAGGGAGTGAGTCAAAGTGAGTTGGAGCTTGATTCTCAAATCAAGTTCATAGACGGTATGAAAAGTAGTGATATTCAAGCAGCGCTTATAAAAACTGCATCGGATAAAATAGATGTTGATGTGCCAAACTGGACTTTTGTGGCATCACGATTATTTTTGTTTGATTTGTATCATGTAGTTGGCAAATCGATTAACGGAAAAAAAGGTTTGGAGTATTGTTCATTGAAAAAGTATATCAAGTATGGTCAAAAATTAGGAAAAATTATTGATAGTCTTGACGATGGCTACGACTTAGATAAACTTGACAAATGTATCAAACCAAAAAGAGATATGCTATTTACATATCTGGGTATAAAAACTTTATACGATAGGTATCTTATAAAAAATAATGATGGCGAACCAATTGAGTTGCCACAACAGATGTTTATGTCTATAGCGATGTTTGTAGCACAAAATGAAACAAACAAACAAGAAAAAGCAAAAGAGTTTTATGACACAATATCACAGTTTGAAGTTATGCTCGCTACTCCTACATTGTCAAATGCAAGAACACCACGACACCAACTTAGTAGCTGTTATATAGGAAGCTCACCTGATAATATAGAAGGTATATTTGATGGCTACAAAGAGATGGCTCTTTTATCAAAATATGGTGGAGGTATCGGCTGGGATTGGAATAGTATACGATGTCAAGGCGGAGTGATAAATAGTCACAAAAAAGCAGCCAGCGGTATCGTGCCTTTTTTGAAGATAGCAAATGATGTAGCCATAGCAGTTGATCAACTTGGCACTCGCAAGGGTGCTATAGCTGTGTATATAGAGACATGGCATAGAGATGTTGTAGATTTTTTGGATTTGAAAAAAAATTCAGGTGAAGAGAGACTAAGAGCTCATGACTTGTTTCCTGCTTTGTGGATCAATGATCTTTTTATGCAAAGAGTTGAAAAAGATACAGTATGGAGCTTGTTTGACCCATACGATACAAAAGATTTATCTGGATTGTTTGGTGATGAGTTTAAAAAAAGATATGAACAATACGAAAAAGATGAAAATGTTGCCGCGATACAGATACAAGCAAAAGAGTTGTGGAAAAAGATACTCACATCTTATTTTGAGTCCGCTTCGCCATTTTTGTGTTTTAAAGACAATGCAAACAAGGCTAACCAAAATCCGCACAGCGGATACATAAGAAGTAGCAATTTATGCACCGAGATATTTCAAAATACTTCTCCAAATCATTATAAAATAAAAATAGAATATGAAGATGGTTCAATTGATGTATTTGAAGAGGAAAAAATTATTAGCACCAAAAATGGTTCAAAAAAAGCAAAAACAATATCATCGCTTGATACTATCTACAACAAAAAAGTTTTTTTTGTATCAAAAGACAAAACTGATGGTCAAACAGCAGTTTGCAATTTGGCATCTATAAATTTAGGTCGTATTAATAGTTTTGATGATATCAAAAGAGTTGCAAAAGTAGCTGTAAATATGCTTGACAATATTATAGATATCAACTTTTACCCAGCAAGAAAAACAAAAATCACAAATCAAAGCACAAGAGCCATAGGATTAGGAGTGATGGGCGAGGCGCAAATGTTAGCTGAACATAGTATCAAGTGGGGTAGTGATGAGCACTTAAAAAAGATTGACATTGTTATGGAAGCTATAAGTTTTGAAGTTATAAATGCTTCATGTGATTTAGCTAAAACAAAAGGAAGTTATCCTTTGTTTAGTGGTTCAAATTGGTCTAAAGGTATCATGCCATTTGATCATACAAATATAGATGTGCAAAAATTGGTCAAAAGAGACCTGTTTGATAGTCTATACAATTGGGACGAACTAAGAACAAAAGTAAAAAAACACGGCCTACGCAATGGCTATCTTATGGCTATAGCGCCGACTAGCTCTATATCTATATTGGTTGGAACCACGCAAGCTATTGAGCCGGTTTATAAAAAAAAGTGGTTTGAAGAAAATTTAAGCGGTCTTATACCAGTAGTAGTGCCGAAGCTATCGCTGGATACTTGGGAGTATTATATATCTGCTTATGATGTAGAACAAAAAGATATCATAAAAGCTGCATCGATAAGACAAAAATGGATAGACCAAGGTCAAAGCCTAAATGTATTTATATCGCTTGATAAAGTATCTGGCAAGTATTTAAGTGAAATATATATGTTGGCATGGAAACTTGGCTTAAAATCAACATACTATCTAAGAGGTCAATCAGCAGATAGCCAAAGCGACATACAAGATAAAAGCGGAGAGTGTAGTAGCTGCCAATAAATACTACAGCTCACCTCTAATAAAACAACAAAAGGAATAAAATGAAAAAATTGATACTAATGACACTATTTTTTATACATATATTTGCAGATGATAAGATATTTGTGGTCCAGCGAGAACATAGCTCGCTTGCAGTAATAAAAAACGACAAAAAAGTTGATATAATACAAAATATGCACAATATGAATCACGGTGTAGTCAAGTTCAAAGACAAAGATGGATATGTGATTAGTCGTGATGGTTATGTGATAAAATTTGATCCAGAGACAAACAAGATACTCAACTCATACAAAACAAGTAAAAGTGCTATAGGTTTCACTTTGGCAGATGATTTTGTAGCAGTAGCAAACTACGACGACAAAAGTGTAGATATACTTTCAAGAGATTTAAAACCAATACAAAAGATAAAAACAGGTTCAAAAAATGTAGGCATAAAGATATACAAAGATTATGTGATATTTGCCCAGATGGACAACGACAAACTAACTGTTTTGAAAAATATATCAAAAGATGGTATAAAATTTGAAATTTTTAAAGAGTTTAAAGATGTAGGAGTTATGCCATTTGATGCTATGATACAAGACAACAAATATATAGTTGGGTTTTTCACTTCAAAACATTTTGGCACTATTGATTTAGATACTATGACTTATAAAAGAGTTAAGATATTTTTGGACGAAAAAAGACAAATGGTTTTAAAAGTGCCTCATTTTGGTTTTTGGTCTATAGGAGGCGACAAAGTGTTTGTGCCTGCTGTTGGCGACAAAAAGGTTATGGTGTATGATATGGATTTTAAATTTAAAAAAAATATTGATACATTGGGTATGCCTGTGTTTACTTCACTTAGCCCTGACAAAAAGTATCTCGCAGTAACATATAGTGGCAAAGACTTTCCAAAAATACAAATAATAAACACAAAAACTTTAAAGATCATCAGAAACTATAAATTTGATGGCAAAGTTTTGCATGTGCGATGGTCGAAATCAACACCAAAACTATATATAAGTGTCAATGACACAAACAAAGTTATGGTTTTGGATACAAATAATTGGGCTTTGGCCAAAGTCATAAACAATATAAAAAAACCATCGGGAATATTTATATATGAACGATAAAACAGTTTATTTGGTAGGAGCAGGTCCTGGTGATATTGAACTTATGACTATAAAATCAGTGCGACTGATAAAAAAAGCACAAGTAATAATATATGATAGATTGGCAAATCCTGACATACTTAAAATCGCGCCAAAAGATTGTGAGTTTATTGATGTTGGAAAAACTGATGGCCGCCACCCAGTTCCACAAGACGAGATAAATGAGATATTGTATTTAAACGCTTTGAAATACAATATTGTGATACGATTGAAAGGCGGAGATCCTTTTGTATTTGGACGAGGTGGTGAAGAGGCTATATATCTATACGATAGAGGCATCAAATTTGAAATAGTTCCTGGTATCACTTCAGCTATAAGTGTGCCAGCATATGCAGGTATACCAGTAACTCAACGCGGAGTTGTCAGTTCATTTAGAGTTATCACAGGCCATGAAGCGAGAGGTAAAGCAGTATCACAAATAGATTGGGATTCATATAAAACTGATGAAACACTTATATTTTTGATGGGATTACATAACTTGAAAACTATTTGTAAAAAACTTATACAACACGGCAAAAAACCAGATTATCCAGCAGCAGTTATAAGCAAAGGCACTACAAAATCACAAAAAATAGTTGTAGGAAACTTAGAAAATATACACGAAAAATCAAAAAATATTGACACACCGGCACTTATAATCGTGGGTAAGGTAGTGAATTTGAGAGACAAATTAAAATGGTTTGAGTTGAATTAAGTTTATTTTGATATAGTATCCTAACTAAACAAAAGGAGAAAAATATGGCATTGATGATAGCACCTGAAAATACGACAGTATGGGTATGCGAGGATAGCTGCAAAGCTTGCGACAAATGTGTGGAGGTCTGTCCTGCTGGTGTGTTGGTGATGAAGCCTGCACCATACTCTACACTGGGTTCCATGATAGAGGTCAAGTTTCCACTAGCATGCATAGGATGCAACGATTGTGAGCTGATTTGTCCAGATTTTGCTATATTTGTAGCAGACAAAAAGCAAGACAATGTGAAGTTTGCGAAACTTACGGATGAATCCAAAAAAAGAGCCGAAGATATAAAAAACAACAACTGCAGATTGCCTGCAGGTTATTAAGGAGAAAATATGTCAAAAAGAGAGATAATATCTACAGGAAACGAACTCAATGCTATAGCAGCTATAGATGCTGGGTGTGAGTTTTTTGGTGGCTATCCACTGACTCCATCAAGTGAGATTATGCATGTGCTTTCGGATCTTTTGCCAAAAGCTGGCGGAGCTTGTATCCAGATGGAAGACGAGATAGCAGGAATATGCTGTGTGATAGGTGCCGCTATGAGTGGCAAGAGAGCTATGACAGCGACATCTGGACCGGGTATGAGCCTAAAAGCAGAGAACTTAGGTTTAGCTCAAATGGCAGAAGTGCCACTTGTGTGTATAAATGTAATGAGAGGTGGACCATCTACTGGTTTGCCTACAAGAGTATCACAAGGTGATATTTTGCAAGCAAAAAATCCATCACATGGTGATTATAAATCTATCACGCTTTGTGCTGGAAACTTAGAGGAGTGTTATACTGAAGTTATTCGTGCTTTTAACTTAGCCGATAGATTTATGCAGCCTATCATAGTGCTGACAGATGAGACACTAGGGCATATGCACGGCAAAGCTGTGGTGCCACAGATTGACGAAGTCAAAAAAGGCATAGTCCCACGAAAAGTTTTCACAGGAGATCCAAAAGATTATTTTCCATATGGTTGCGAACAAGACGAGCCAGCTACTCTAAACCCTATGTTTACAGGATATAGATATCACTTCACAGGGTTGCACCACGACAAAAACGGCTTCCCAACAGAAGAGATAGAAACATGCAGAAAACTCATAGAGAGACTAGACCATAAAGTAGAAGCTCACAGACCAGAGTTTGAGTTAAACGAAGAGTTTATGCTAGATGACCTAGGACAAAATGATGTCCTCATCATAGCATATGGTTCTGTGTCATTGTCTGCCAAAGAAGCTATACGAGATTTACGAAAACAAGGTATAAAAGCAGGGTTATTTAGACCTATCACACTTTGGCCATCACCAGCTGATAAAATCAAACACTATACAGATAAGATAAAAAATGTGCTTTGTGTAGAATTAAATATAAGACAATACACAGAAGAGATAGAAAGAGTTTCAGGTAGGCAGGATTTGCAAGGACTTTACAAAGTAAACGGACGACCAATAGCACCTATTGAGATAATAAATAAAGTAAAGGAGGTATTTTAACATGGCATATAATTATAATAAATTTTTAAGAATGGAAAAGATGCCGACACTATGGTGTTGGGGTTGTGGCGATGGAGTCATACTAAAAGCGGTCATACGAGCTATAGAAAAGATGGGTTGGACACAAGATGAGGTGTGTGTAGTATCTGGTATAGGTTGTAGTGGGCGGTTTTCTTCATATGTTGATTTTAATACAGTTCATACCACACACGGACGAACTTTGGCATATGCTACAGGTATAAAGCTGGCAAATCCAGACAAACATGTCATATGTGTAGCAGGAGATGGTGATGCATTGGCTATCGGTGGAAACCATACTATTCATGCTTGTAGAAGAAATATAAATATCAATTTTGTGCTTATAAATAACTTTATATATGGTTTGACAAATTCACAGACAAGCCCTACTACTCCGCAAGGTATGTGGACTGTTACTCAAAAAGCAGGCAATATTGACCCTACATTTGATGCATGTGAATTAGCTATAGCATCTGGAGCTTCGTTTGTGGCACGTGAGACTATGATAGAACCTAAAAAGTTGGAGAAGACTTTGGTCAAAGGCTTCGAGCACAATGGCTTTAGCTTTTTTGATATTATGTCAAACTGTCATATAAATCTCGGTAGAAAAAACAAGATGCTAGGCGCAACTGAAAATCTTGATTGGATAGATACTATCACTATGCCAAAGATAAAATACGATAAACTTGAAACAAAAGAGCAGTTAAATCTCTTCCCTACTGGAGTTTTGAAACAAGATACAAAAGCACGAGAATACTGTGATATGTATCAAGAGATTAAAGATGCCCACCAAGGTAAAAGAGCTAAAATAACTCAAGATGACTTTAGCAAAAAGATATAAGGAGAATATATGTCAAGAAAAGTGATGAGATTTACAGGTGTTGGTGGTCAAGGTGTTTTACTCGCAGGTGAGATATTTGCAGCAGCTAAGATAAAAGCAGGCGGTTTTGGACTAAAAACTGCTACATATACTTCACAAGTGCGAGGCGGTCCTACTGTTGTGGATATACAATTAGACGACAATGAGATATTTTACCCATATGCCAAACAAGGTGAGATAAACTTTATGCTTTCAGTTGCACAAGTGAGTTTTGATAGCTTCAAAGATGGAGTAGTTGATGGCGGTATTATAGTTATAGAACCAAACCTCATAACACCTACAGATGAAGATAGAAAAAGATGGAATATTATAGAGATAGATATAATCACTCTAGCCAAAGAAGAGGTAGGCAATGTCATAACCCAATCTGTCGTAGCTTTGGGTATAGCAAACTGTTTTACCGATGCAGTAGATAAAGATATATTAAGAGAAGTCATGCTGTCAAAAGTCCCACAAAAAGTGCATGAGATAAACAAAAAGGCTTATGAGATAGGTTATAGAGAAGCTCTCAAACACAAATAAACAAATAAGGAGAAAATATGTTAGAGATACGATGGCATAGTCGTGCAGGACAAGGTGCTGTTACTGGTGCGAAAGGTTTAGGTTCGGTTGTAGCAGAAACAGGCAAACAAGTTCAGGCATTTGCATTTTATGGTTCTGCTAAAAGAGGGGCATCTATGACCGCATACAACAGAATAGATGACAAAGTTATACTTGACCACGGTAAGTTTATGAAACCTGATTTTGTGTTTGTTATAGACCCAGGACTTGCTTATACTGACAACATACTTGAAAACGGCAAAGATACTACCAAGTATATCATAACTACACACTTAAGCAAAGATGAACTTCTAGAAGCTATACCATCGCTCAAAGCTGTGAGTGATAGAGTATTTGTGTTGGATTGTTTCACTATAGCACTGGACACTATAGGACGAGCTATACCAAATACACCAGTGCTGGGTGCTTTTATGAAAGTCAGCGGTATGTTTGAGATAGAGGAGTTTAAAAATTCTATGAAAGCAGTTCTCGCTAAGCTTCCACAAAATATCATAGATGCAAATATGTTGGCTATTCAGCGTGCATACGATGAAGTCAATTAAGGAGACAAGATGGCAAAAATAAAAACTATTACACAAGAACAAGCTGATATTGCAAATAGTCTATACAAAGATAAAGAGCATTTTGAGAAATCCATATGGGATATGGGTTGGGATGAGTTAGTTCCAAGTGCTGCTTGTTTTTCATTTGATGGAAAAGTAGATAATCATGTGGCACAAACACAACCAGAAAATAGAAATTATGCAGAAACAAACTCTATAAACAAATATGTAGGAGATTGGCGAGTAGTCAAGCCTGTATGGAAAGTTGATCTGTGTATAGATTGTCAAAACTGTTGGCTATATTGTCCTGATACATCAATAATATCAAGAGACAAAATGATGGTAGGAGTGGACTACGACCACTGCAAGGGTTGTGGAATATGTTCGGAAGTTTGTCCAACAAATCCAAAGTCGTTAGTTATGTTCAACGAACAAATATCAAATGAAGTAGCTTTAACCCAATGGCCAGTAAAAACAAAGAAAGGGGATAAAGTATGAACCACTCAAAAAACAAAAAAATTTTGGAACTAAATAAAGTAGAAATTTGGGACGGTAATACATCAAATGCTCAAGCTCTACGACAAGCAGGAGTAGATGTAATGTCAGCATACCCTATCACGCCATCTACTGCTACAGTGGAGGGTTATGCAAAACTTCATGCCGATGGATACATAGATGGTGAGATCATGATAGTAGAGAGCGAACATGCCGCTATGAGTGGATGTGTAGGAGCTAGTGCGGCTGGCGCCAGGACGGCTACTGCCACCGCTAGCCAGGGATTGGCTCTCATGATAGAGGTGTTATATCAAGCTGCTGGTATGAGAACTCCTGTCGTGCTATGTTTGGTCAACCGTGCTTTAGCGGCACCACTAAATGTAAACGGTGACCACTCCGATATGTATCTCACTAGTCAAAGTGGTTGGATATCTTTGGGTAGTTGTAACCCTGAAGAAGCATACGATATGACTTTGTGTGCTTTTAAGATAGGCGAACACAAAGATGTGCGACTTCCAGTTATATCAAATCAAGATGGCTTTATGTCTTCACATACAGCACAAAATGTCAGGCCACTAAGCGATGAAGTAGTAGCTGATTTTATAGGTGAGTTTGTAGAGGTTAACTCGCTTTTGAACTTTGATCACCCCGTGACACACGGAGTGCAAACCGAGTCAGACTGGCATATGGAACACAAAGCCAAACAAAACGATGCTATGATGAACTCTCCAAAAGTGATAAAAGAAGTATTTGCCGAGTATGAAAAACTAAGCGGCAGAAAATACAATCTCGTAGAAGAGTACAAGATAGACGATGCAGATATAGTCATAGCATGTATGGGCACTACTTATGAGACGGCACAAATAGCAGTAGACAAACTAAGAATCCAGGGCACAAAAGTAGGACTTATACTTCCTAGAGTTTTCCGACCATTTCCACTAGATGAGATGGCCGCCAAACTACAAAACTGCAAAGCTGTGGTATGTTTAGATAGGTCATCGCCTGGTGGTCATACAGGACTGCTATTTAACGACATATCAGCAGCTCTCATCAACACAGATGCCAGACCACTTATGAGTGATGTCATATATGGATTAGGTGGTAGAGATATAACTGTAGCAGATATATGTGATATATACAGAGATGCAAACGATGAAGTAAAAGCTGGAAAACTAAACGGCGGAATACTGCGATGGGCAACAGTCCGTGGTCCAGAGCTCAAATACTATGGCACAGGAGTTTAATATGAGTTGTAATACAAATGGTGGATGCACTCCACAAGGAAACAAAGAGATAAAAAACCTAAAAGCATTTTCAACCGCAGCAGAGAGGTTTGAGGGTGCTCATGTGTTGTGCCCAGGGTGTGCTCACTCTATCATAGTTCGTGAAATACTCAATGCCACAAACGACAACATAGTCGTATCGGCCGCTACTGGGTGCTTGGAAGTTTGCACCGCTATATATCCACACACATCGTGGGATTGTAGCTGGATACACATAGGGTTTGAAAATGCCTCCACTGCAATAGCAGGAGCCGAAGCAGCCAATAAGGCACTAAGACGAAAAGGCAAGATAGACCCAACATCACCAGAGCCAAAGTTTGTGGCATTTGGTGGTGATGGTGCTACATATGATATAGGGTTTCAGTGGATAAGCGGGTGCTTTGAGAGAGGACATGATATGATGTATGTATGCCTAGACAACGAAGTATATGCAAATACTGGCGGTCAGAGAAGCTCATCTACTCCTATAGGAGCGAGTGCTACGACTACACCCGCTGGTTCGCATTCGTATGGTGAAAAACAAAACAAAAAAGATATGCTACAGATAATGTCAGCACACAACTCACCATATGTAGCACAAATAGCACCAAACAAGTGGAAAGATATGGTCAAGAAAATCCAAAAAGGTTTTGACACCAAAGGCCCTGTGTATATCAATGCCATGAGTGCATGCACCACGGAGTGGAAGTTTCCTATACATCAGACTATTGAAGTGTCGGATATGGCGACAGATAGCTTGGTGTTTCCTTTATATGAGATAATAGACGGTAGAGAGTTAAACATAACCTACAGACCCAAAAATATCGTGCCGGTGCGGGATTATCTAGGAGTTCAACCACGGTTTAAACACTTGTTTAAACCAAAATACGAATATATCATAGATGAGTGGCAAAAACGAGTAGATGAAAAGTGGGTATACCTACAGCGACGAGAGGAAGCTAGAGTTTAGAGGTGACATAAACTAAAATCAGAAAAAGGAGTGCCAGATGAGTAAATTTGTAAAGTATATTAAAAATGGAATGAACCAATCAATTTTGGTAGGCACACCAGACTTTGATATAAACAATGAGTCTCAGGATTTTGAAAATATGAGCGGTGATTTTCAATATTCCAGAAATATAATACAAGATGAAGTCCGAAAAGTAAAACTTAAAAAGTCAACAAGAAAGAAGTAGTTAGAGTTTAGAGAAAGTTAAAGAGATAAAGTAAAATGCTAAATATTGAAGAGTTAAAACCACAAATTATAAAGGCACTTATGCCACTTAAGCCAGACAAGATTATACTTTTTGGTAGCTATGCTTATGGAACTCCAAATGAAGATAGTGATATAGATCTGTTTTTATTAAAAGATGATTTAACAATAGACGATACTAGATATTATCAAAGAGAGGCTGGAAAAAAACTTTTAGATTTGCAATTAAAGTATAAAACGAACGGCATAGATATTTTATCTGCCCAACTAAATATATAGAACAAAGAGAAGATTATTTTTATAAAGTTGATATTTTACAAAATGGAAAAGTATGGTATGAACAAACAGGCAGCTAAAGAGTGGCTAACAAAATCTTGGCACAATTTATCAACAGCAATATTACTATATAAAGCAGAACATTATACAGATATTATAGCTGTAGAGATACACTATTCATGCGAAAAGACACTTAAAACAATTTTAGCATATAGCAACAAGAAAATACCAAAGACACATAGTTTAATAGAAATATCAAAAGAGATAAGCTTATGGGCATCTCTAAAAACCTCAAACAATTTCACTAAAAACATACAGCACTATAAAACTGCTCATCAACTTATAAAATATCCTCACAAAAGGGACAAATAAATTCCTTAAAAAACACTGATAAACCCTTTATCTTTAAGCTTTTTTGGATATAATTGACTATAAAACACAAAAGGATTTGTTATGGCAGGATTATTCGACTTAGAATACCATGAGAGAAAAATTAAACAATATCAACCACCACTATCGAAGTTGGATAAGGTTATAAATTTGTATATATTTAAAAATACTTTAGAAATAGGGTTGGCAACGAACAAAGACAAAGCAGTTGGTGGCAGACCACCATTTGACAAACTGATGATGTTTAAAATTCTCATACTTCAAAGATATTACAACCTAATCGACCAGCAAACCGAGTTTCAAATCAATGACAGAACATCGTTTAAACAGTTTTTAAATCTAAAGTTGGGTGATACGATACCAGATGAAAAAACTATATGGCACTTCAAAGAGCAGTTAAAAATCAAAGGTTTAGCACTGAAACTATTTACCTTGTTTGCAAACAGACTTATAGTTAATAGCATAGTAGCAAAGGAAGGAACTTTTGCTTGATGCTTCATTTGTCAAAGTGCCAATCCAAAGAAACACAAGAAGACAGAACAAACAGATAAAAGATGGTGAAATACCCCAAGAGTTCCGTGACAATCCAAACAAACTATCACAGAAAGACTGCGATGCAAAATGGGTTGTAAAAGGTGGCAAAAGAGAGTATGGATACAAAGACCATATTTCAGCAGACCAGAAAACCAAACTCATAACTAAATATCAAGTAACTTCTGCATCCACACATGACTCACAAGTATTAAAATTGATAATAGACCAAGATGACAAAACAGTATATGCAGATAGTGCCTATAGATCAGCCGAAATAAATGAATATCTAAAAGAAAAAAATATCAAAGCCAAAATCATTCATAGAGCATATAGAAACAGACCGCTTCAAAACTTCCAACACAAAGAAAATTATAAACACTATAAGACAAGAGTGAGAGTTGAACATGTCTTTGGTACTCTGTCATCACAGATGAACAAAGCTTTAAATCTCACTCAAATAGGATTGGGTAGGATAAAATCCTCCATAGGTCTAACTAACTTGACTTATAATCTAGTTAGATACGAACAGTTAGTAAGGCTACAAAGGGTGAAAGTAGTATAAAAAACAAGAAAACCCAAGAGAGATATGGCAAATATGGGTTATATATAGGTAAATTATCGCAAAAATATCAAAATTTTATGATAATTTAGTATAATAAGACAATTATTTTTCAAAAAAGGGAGAATTTGAAGAAAATTAAGATTTGAGTGTGGTATTTAGAAGCCCCCTTAATATAGATATACCATATTGGAAAGATAGTTTAAGTGAGTGCTTGATAACATTGGGAGAAAAAAATGAAAAATAAAACAATACTAATCACAGGTGGTGCTGGGTTTATAGGTAGTAATTTTGTGCCATATTTTTTAGATAAATATGAGAGTTATAATATCATCAATCTTGATTTGCTCACATATGCTGGCAACCTAAAAAACTTGAAAGAGTGTGAAATTAACCCAAGACATAAGTTCATAAAAGGTGATATTTGCAACAGAGAGTTAATGGAGTATATATTTAGTGAGTATGATATACAAGGTGTGATACATTTTGCAGCAGAATCACATGTCGACAATAGCATAAAAAATCCAGATGCATTTATCAAAACAAATATACAAGGCACATTTATTCTTATAGATGTAGCATATAAATATTGGATGAATAAACCACATAAATATAAACATCAATATAAAGATTGTCGTTTTCAGCATATATCTACAGATGAAGTGTATGGAACCTTAAATGATACTGACCTTTTTACAGAAACTACACCATATGCTCCAAACTCACCATATAGTGCCTCAAAAGCTTCAAGCGATATGATAGTGCGAAGTTATAACGAAACATATGGGCTAAATACTATTACAACAAACTGTTCAAACAACTATGGACCAAAACAACACGATGAAAAACTAATTCCAACTATCATAAAAAAAGCTTTGTTTAATGAAAATATACCAATATACGCAGATGGCAAAAATATCCGTGATTGGCTGTATGTTCTTGACCACTGCAAGGCTATTGATTTGGTGTATCATAAAGGCAAAAAAGCAAATGTGTATAATATAGGAGGAAAAAATGAAAGAACAAATCTACAAATAGTAAATAAAATTTGTAATATATTAGATGAAAAAAGACCAAAGAAAAAAAGCTACAAAAATCAAATAACATTTGTGCAAGATAGGGCAGGGCACGATAAAAGATATGCCATAGATGCAAGCAAAATAGAAACCAACCTAAACTGGAAAGCAGATGAAAATTTTGACACAGGCATAATCAAAACTATATCTTGGTATTTGTCAAAATATGCTTAACTTTAAAAAAGACAACATATGATAAAATCAATTTATTATGATAAAATATATTATTATATCATAGTGTTTTTTGCATTTATATTGCCATTGTCAAGAGCAGGGACAAGCTTGATGATGGCTATGTTGCTTTTATTGTGGATAGCTGAAGCTGATTTCAAAAGAAAATACCAACAGATAATAAGTAGTAAATTTTTACTATTTTTGATAGCATTTATATTTTTTACAATTTTGAGCATATTTTGGACTGAAAACTTGATGTTTGGTTATAAAAAAATTTTAAAGATATTTTATTTGTTTGTTGTTGTCATCATAGCTACATCTATAAAAAAAGAACAAGTGCAAAATGCAATCACAGCTTTTTTGGCAGGTATGTTTATAAGTGAAGTTATATCTTATGGAGTATTTTTTGAACTTTGGACATACAAGGAAGCAACAGTGTCTAACCCATCACCATTTAATCACATACACTATAGTATATTTCTGGCAGTTTCTTCTATACTACTGCTAAATAGGTTGTTGTCAAAAAGATATAAACTAAAAGAGAAAGTATTTTTTGCTTTTTTCTTTTTGACTGTCACTGGAAATCTGTTTTTATCTACAGGTCGTGCAGGGCAGGTCGCTTTGGTAGTTGGGGTATTTGTGATGTTTGTGATACATTTTCGGTTTTCTATCAAAACATTCTTTTATAGTATTGTTGTGCTGAGTGTCATATATACAACAGCATACAACTTAAGTGATAATTTTAACAATAGAGTTCATGATACAATTAGCGATATATCAAAACTACAAAAATTGGATTTTTCAAGTTCTTGGGGTATCAGGGCGGCATTTTGGATAACTACATACAATAGTGTCCAAGAGCACCCATTTGGTTCTGGAATTGGGGATTATAAATTAGCCACCAAACAACAACTTGAAAGTCGCAAATATCCTTATATCGATGGTATGGCAAGAGAGTTTATGCAAAACGCCCACCCACACAATCAATACCTTATGGTGCTACTTCAAACAGGATTTATTGGTATAATTTTATTTGCTTTGATGGTATATCATATGTTCAAATTTGAAATACACGATACAGATATAAAAGAGTTTAGTGTATTATTTGGGACGATATTTTTTGTAGGATGTATCGCTGAACCATTGTTAAATCTACACTTTCCTATAACGCTATTTATAGTTTTTGCTGGTTTGTTTGCAAGTGTTGGCACAAAAGAGACAATATGACAAACACAAAAGAAACACAAAAAAATTCGTTCAACTCTATAGCTATAGGCATACGAAAAATAAACACAAAAAGTGGATTGGGCAAAATAGTTTTAGAGCAGGCAAAATATTGTATAAAACATGGAATATCGCTTGATATATATACCCACAAAGCTGATAACAATATTAAAAAACTTGCAGTTAGTATCGTCAAGATATTTAAAATACCTTTCTTAAATAATTATTATCAACGATATATGTTTAGCAAGATATTTGACTATAAAATAAAAAATAAAAAATACGACATCGTGATAGGACACGGAGATATTGTAAATCAAGATATAATGTTTTTACATAATTTAGCTGAAAAAACACATCTTATGACACACAACAAAAAAATAGATAAAAAAAATAGCGTAACAAGATTTCATAGACTGGTTCTAAAAAAACAAACTTTCAAAAAAATAGTAGCCAACTCAAAACTTATGAAAAAAGAGTTAGAAGAAACTTTTTTTGTTCCAAACGACAAAATAAAAGTAATATACCCAGGATACAATAAAAAGCAGTTCAATACCGAAAATATTGTAGCAAAAAAAATAAACGCTCAAAAATCACTTGGTATTAATAAAAATGACATAACAATTGGGTTTATTACGTCTGGTGATTTTGAAAAAAGAAATCTTGATATGTTTATTGAGTCGGTATATATATTAAAAAAAGAAAAATTTGAGTTCAAAATCTTGATAATAGGAAAAAATTCACAACTATCACAATATTTATATAAAATTTCTAAATATAAGTTAGAACATATGACTATCGTCAAGCCACTTGTTGATGATATTGAAAATTATTATCATGGTGTGGATTTTACTATTCATTGTGCTTATTTTGAAGAGTTTGGTATGGTTGTGCTTGAGGCTATGGCTTGTGGTTTGCCAGTGATAACATCACGACAAGTTGGGGCATCAGAAATTATAAACAAACAAATATCAGTGATGCCTAAACCAAATATAGAAGATATAGTGTTTAATATGAGACAGTTGATTGTAGATAAAAAACAAAGACAAAAAGAAGCAGAACTATCAGTAAATGCAGTAAAAAATAGAAGCTGGGAGAGCTATATCAAAGAGGTATTTAGTTTGATATCAAAAGTGAATGAATAACGATAAATATAAAATACTCAAAAACTAATTAGCTTAAATCAAAGCTTTGACGCCAGGAAGCATCTTGCCCTCCATAAGCTCCAGCGATGCCCCGCCACCAGTGCTTATAAATGTCATATCATCTTCGTCGCCTGCACGCCGAATAAGGTCAGCGGTATCGCCACCACCTATGACAGTCGTAGCAAAACTACGAGCTACTTCGTGCGATAATTTATAACTTCCTTTTGAAAACTTATCCATCTCATATACTCCCATGGGTCCGTTCCATAGTATAGTATTGGCATCTTTTAAAGCTTGACTATACAGTAAGGTTGTAGCTGGCCCTATATCAAGTCCGAGCCAATTTTCTGGTATCTCTTGGATAGTGCTGTTTTTAGCTACAGCTTCGCTGTCAAATTTGTCAGCAACTATGACATCAACTGGTAGATAAAACTTAACTCCTATTTTATTCGCTTCGTCTATGATATCTTTAGCATCGTTTATAAGATCGTGCTCTACAAGCGATTTGCCGACTTCAAACCCAAGTGCTTTTAAAAATGTAAATGCCATACCACCACCTATTATTATTTTGTCAACTTTTTTGATAAGATTGTGCAAAGCCTCCAGCTTACCGCTAACTTTGCTACCGCCAACAATACTCACAAATGGTCTTTTTGGCTCTTCTATTATATGATAAAAAAACTCAATTTCACGAGACAATAAAAATCCAGCAGCTTTGTTAGTGTCATCAAAATAGTTTGCAATACCAGCAACAGATGCATGAGTTCTATGACAAACACCAAATGCATCATTGATAAATATATCGGCTAAACTTGAAAGTGTTTTGCTAAATTTTTTGTCGTTTGTTGTTTCGCCTTTTTCAAATCTCATATTTTCCAACAACATTACTTGTCCGCACTTTAAATCATTTGCCATATTTATAGTTTCATCGCACACAACATTTGGTGCTAACAACACCTCTATATCCAATAGTTTATGAAGTCGTTTTGCTATAGGAGATAGACTATATTTTGTTTCGTATCCGCCCTTTGGCCTGCCAAAATGCGAAGCTAAAATTATAGCACAATCATGATCTAAGCAATAGTTTATAGTGCCTAAAGCTGATTTGATTCGTCTATCGTCAACAATATTGCCAAACTCATCTACTGGCACATTGAAATCACATCTTATAAACACCTTTTTATTTGATATGTTTATCTCTTTTAGCTCTTTTGGTTTCATATATTGTCCTTTGTTCTATATATATTATCTAAAAGAAATTAAGTTTCAAGATATTTGGGTATTATATATAAAAAGGACAAAAATGATAATGAACGGGAAAAAAGGTATTGTATTGGGAGTTGCCAATAACAAATCAATAGCATATGGCATAGCAAAACAGTGTGCCTCTCAAGGAGCTACACTATCTTTCACATATTTAAACGATAATTTGAAAAAGCGAGTTGAACCAATAGCAAAAGAGTTTGGAAGTGAAAACTATGTATATGCTTGCGATGTATCAAATGAAGATGAAATAAAACAACTCGTAGTATCACTAAAAAAAGATTTAGGACAGATTGACTTTGTAGTTCATAGTATAGCATTTGCACCAAAAGAGGGTTTGTGCGGAAGGTTCGTAGAGATAAGCAAATCAGCTTTCGCTGTGGCTATGGATGTGTCTGTATATAGTCTAATTGAACTAACACGGCACCTAAAACCACTCATGAGTAGTGAGTGCTCGGTGCTTACATTGAGTTATCTGGGAGGTGTCAAATATATACCAAACTATAACCTGATGGGAGTAGCAAAGGCTGCACTTGAAATGACAGTTAAATATCTCGCAGAAGATTTAGGCAAAGATGGCATAAGAGTAAATGCCATAAGCGCAGGACCTATCAAAACATTGGCTGCCGCTGGTATAGGCGAGTTTAGATTTATGCTTAAGTGGAACGAAGCCCACAGTCCTTTGAAAAAAAATGTCACCACAGACGATGTCGGCAAGAGTGGTATGTATCTACTTAGCGATTTAAGTGCCGCCGTAACTGGTGAAATACACTATGTTGATGCTGGATTTAATATCATGGGTATGCCAGCGGTTATGGCAGATGAAAATGGCAAACAAAAGATAGCATGGAGTGGAGTGTAGCTTTATGTTTAGGCTTGTAGATAAAATTCAGAAATACCAATGGTATATCATCGTTTTTGTGCCGATATTTGTGTTGATTTTATCGTCAAGCTTACAAAAATTGAGTTTTGAGGGTAGTTATCGTATATGGTTTGGTAAAGATTCTAAAATACTACAAAATTATGATAATTTTAGAAAAGTTTTTGGCAATGATGATTCGGTGGTGATTGTATTTAAAGATAAAGATGGCATATTTAACAAAAAAGCTCTAAACTCAGTAGCGAGGCTCACAGATATATTGTGGAAAACCAAATATATCACAAGAGTTGATTCTATCACATCATATCAACATATTCATACAAGTGTCGATGATCCAGATGAGATAATCGTAGAGAATTTTATAAAAGAATTACACAAAGCAGATGCTACATATTTAAAACAAAAAAAAGATATAGCCTTAGGCGATGAGCAAATAGTAAACTCAATAATAAGCGCAGATGGCAAAACTACCATGATAGCAGCGCGCTTAACAGCAGGAGCTGGAGAAAACGAAGATATAAGTTTTGAGCTTATGGGTATTGTAGATGATATTATCAAAAAAGAGAGTGAAATAACTGGCTACAAATACCATATAAGCGGTGGAGCAGCTATCACTACTGCTTTTGTGTCAATCGCTATGGCAGATGGTGAATTTTTTACTCCGTTGGTTTTTGTGATTGTATCGTTGCTACTTTTGGTTTTGTTTAGAAAGTTTAGTGGAGTGTTGATACCTATAGCCGTCGTAGCACTAACGGTTGGTGTAGTGTTGAGTATACAAGTATTGCTTGGATATAAACTAAATAATTTTACAGCAAATATACCTGTATTTATAGTAGCTATTGGTATAGCAGATGCTGTTCATATATATATAATATGGCTTATGTATCGCAAAGAAGGTTTGGAAAATAAACAAGCAGTGACCAAAACTTTAGAAAAAAATATGTTGCCAGTATTTTTGACATCAGTTACTACATCTATAGGTTTCGCTTCTTTGGCGATAAGCGAGGTGGTGCCAGTAGCTACATTGGGAATCGCTACAGCAAGTGCTGCTATGTTAGCATTTGTTTTGAGTGTAGTGTATATGCCAGCAATACTCTTAACTATAAATAAAAAAATCAAACAAAAACATATAGCAGATGAAGAAAATAAAATGTTTGATGAGTTATATAAAAAATATGCAAAATTTATAATCAAATATGACAAAAAAGTTATAGCTATAACTACAGGCATATTTGCCATATTTGCTGTAGGATTATTTAAGGTTCAAGTAGATAGCAACACCATGCGGTATTTTGATGAGTCGGTTGATGTGCGACAAGCTACTGAATTTATAGGCAAAAACCTCACAGGTTCTATGAGTTATGAGATAGTTGTAGATAGTGGCGAAGTAGATGGTATAAAAAATCCTAAGTTTCTAAACAAAGTTCAAGAGTTTTATATTGCTTATAAAAAACAGTTCGAAGATATTAGACACATATACTCTTTGCTTGATGTAGTAAAACAATTTAACAAAGTTATGAATGGTGACAAAAAGAAATATTATACCGTGCCGTCAAGCAAGGAGCTCGTAGCTCAATACTTGTTGTTGTATTCGTTGTCTCTTCCACAAGGTATGGAGATAAATGATAAGATGGATATCGAGCAAAAACTACTTCGTGTGACAGCCAAAGTCAATATGGTAGATACAAGCCACGATTTGTATATGATGAAATGGGCTGAAAAATGGTGGCAAGACAACAACTACAATGCAGTGGTCAATGGCCAAACTGCGATGTTTGCACATATGCAAAGTAGTGTAACTGATACATTGATATACTCCATAAGTATAGCATTGGTTCTTGTGTCATTGATGATGCTTATGATATTTAAACGACTGAAAATGATGGCGCTTTTTATTTTTCCAAATGTTTTACCGATAGTTTTAGTGCTCGGTATTATGGGCTGGTTGGGTATAAATATTGATTTGGGTGTGGCAGTAGCTGGAGCTATAATATTGGGAGTTGCTGTAGATGATAGCATACATTTTTTTGTGAAATATTTTGATGCTGTTAAACTGGGACACAATATGGAACAAAGATTTGTATATGTGTTTAAATACGCTGGAAAAGCTATTTTGTTTACTACTATTATATTGTCAGCTGCTTTTTTTATGTTTGTAGGTAGTCATTTTGTGCCAAATTTCAATTTTGGTATAGTTACCGCTTCGGCACTTATCATAGCATTTGTAGCTGACCTATTTTTGCTTCCATCGATCATAAGTTTACTAGATAAAAAGGGCATTGATGTCAAATAATCCAAAGATAATAGTAGTTGGCGATATTATGATTGACCATTATTTATGGGGCAAAGCAGATAGAATATCGCCAGAAGCTCCAGTGCAAATAGTGGATATAAATAACCAAAGCAAAAAATTAGGTGGTGCTGGCAATGTAGCAAACAACCTCAAAGCTTTTGGTTGTGATGTCGTAGCTATATCGTGTGTGGGAGATGACAAGGTTGCAAATAGTATCAAAAATATGTTAGATAAAATAGATGTCAAGCATATACTTGTCGAGCAAAAAGGTAGAATAACATCAAAAAAAACTCGTCTTATAGCTTCAAATCAACAAGTAGTTAGATACGATGAAGAGTCAAAAAATGACATAGACAATAAAATCGCCAATAAAATATCACAGAACTTTAAAAATATCATCAAAGATTTTGATTTAGTTCTTTTATCAGATTATGGTAAAGGAGTTTTGACTACTACACTCACTAAAGATATTATCAACATAGCTAATACACACAATAAAAAAGTGCTCATAGACCCCAAAGGAGAAAATTGGTCTAAATATAAAGGCGCATATATATTGACACCAAATCGTCAAGAAGCTATTTTAGCGTCAAAAATCAAAATCAAAGACGATAATACAATAAAGCAGGTTTTGGAATTTATGCAAGATATTGTCTCTGTCCCTTTGATAACTTTAAGTGAATATGGCATAGTGGTGCTCGACGAAAACAAAAATATCACAACAAGTCCAACAGTAGCGAGAGAGGTTTTTGATGTCACGGGTGCTGGCGATACTGTGCTTGCTAGTTTAGGTTATAGTTTGTCAAAAAATGAAAACATAAAAACCGCTTTAAACTTCGCAAATCTCGCTGCTGGTGTGGTAGTAGGCAAGTTAGGTTCTGCTACTGCTTCACTTGATGAGATAGAGCACTACAAAAGTAGCTTGCACAAAAGCAGTATAGATAGCCACATAAAAAATTTTGATGAGATAAGAAAACTTATAAAGATATACAAAAACCAAAATAAAAAGATAGTTTTCACAAATGGATGCTTTGATATACTTCACAAAGGACATGTAAGTTACTTAGATATAGCAAAATCATATGGCGATATCTTGATAGTAGGCGTCAATAGCGACAAAAGTGTCAAAACACTCAAAGGTGAAAATAGACCTATAAATAATCAAAATGACAGAGCTTATATATTAGCAAGCTTGGAAAGTGTAGATAAGGTTGTGATATTTGATGAAAATACTCCTTATGAATTGATAAAGATTATTCGGCCTCATGTGCTTGTAAAAGGCGGAGATTACAAAGGCAAAAAGGTTGTAGGCGAAGATATAGCAGACACACTAAAACTTGTTGATTTTATCGATGGTAAATCAACCACAACTACAATACAGAAGTTAAAAGATGTATTTTTATAAAAAAAGAGAAGACATATCAATTGTTTGGTATATCATTTTTTTCACTTCATTTATATTTGTAGTATCAAATTTTATAAACTACGATAAGTTTACTATATGGTTTGTAGATAAAGATAAGTTTGATATACAAGGATTTGTGGCATTTGCATTTGCTAGTTATTTTTTGTGGATGGCTGTATTTAGCTTGGTGTCACATAAATATATTTTAAAACTTATTAGCTATTTTATAATAATAGCATCTGGAATGTCTACATATTTTATAGATAAATACAATGTAGCCATAGATATGTCAATGCTACTAAATATAGCTTATACAAACCAAAGCGAGTCGCTCACATTGTTGTCGTGGAATATGGTATATTATACTTTTTTTTTGATAATAATTCCTATATATATAGTAGCAAATACAAATATAAAATACGATAAATTTTTTATACATATCAGCAAAACAGTTGCTTTGTTTATTGTTAGTTTTGGTATCACGCTGGCTATAATTTATACCAATTTTAATTCTATTCACAAGTCAGCAAATAAATCAAACAAATACATATTGTATCAGCAAGTTCCAGCAAACTATATAGGTGCAGGCATAAATATAGTGCGACACTATATAAACGACAACTTTAAAACAAAACAAAAACCTATAGAAATAAAAGGCAAACTAACATCTAACGATGATTTAGTAGTAGTGTTAGCACTTGGCGAAACCTCAAGACAAAAAAACTTCTCATTGTACGGATATAATAAAAAAACAAATCCACTTTTGAGCAAAATAGAAAATCTACATGTATTAAACGGCATAGCAAAGTATGGCTCAACCATATGGGCTATACCACAAGTGCTTAGTCGCGATGATATCAAACTATCAACTATCGCAGATACATTAGGTATCGCTTCGAGCTGCTATGTGAATTTTCAACTATACGGTAACTGTGGCACGGTGCCAGAGATAAAAGTATCAAACTGCAAATACGAAAAGTGCTACGATGAAGATGTTCTACCTTTGTTTGAAAAAGATTTAACCACATACAAAAGTGGCAAAAAATTTGTAGTGCTTCACTTTGGTGGAGGAAGCCACGGACCGATATATCAAAATAGATATCCAAAACCATTTGAGAAGTTTAAACCAATTTGTGAATATGCCGATATCATAAACAACTGCACCAAAGATGAGCTTTATAACTCATTTGACAACACAATTTTATATGTGGATTATGTCGTATCAAGCGCTATAGAAACACTTGAGAAATCTGGTGTGCCTTATGTATTTGTATATCTGTCTGACCATGGAGAGTCGCTTCTTGAAGGTGGCAGAATATTTCATGGTATGCCCCCTGGTATCGACTTGCCGCCAGAACAAGCCCAAATACCTTTGCTCATAAAGTCATCTGTATCTATAGAAATATCAAAAAAAAGCGAATACAAACAGCAAGAGCTTTATGATACAATTTTGAGTTTGTTGTCAATTGATACAAAAATTTTGAGAAAAGATAAAGTGTTTATAAAAATAAACAAAAAATAATAATGTAGTCAAAACAAGACAAAGTTGGGTCTGCACAATAAGAAGAAATTTAGAGAAAATTATAGAACTACACATAAAAAACTTTTGTGATAAAGATTGTTTAAAACCAACAAATGATAAAATTCTCAAAAAGAAATAATTATAAACAGAGTTATTAAGGAAATTCGCTTTTTGTTTTATGAAAATTTGACAAAATAGACAGTCACTACAATCCAGCAAAATATATGCAAACACACAGAAAATAGCACAGCAGTTGCACCTAAATCTTTGGCATTTTTAGCCAGCGGATGTATATCGGCAGTTACTAAATCAACAATATTTTCTATAGCACTATTTAGTAGTTCTACTATTAAGATGAGAACATAAGTAGATACCAAGATAATTTTTTGCCATAAAACAAATGGCGCTAAAAATACCACCAACGCGGCTATCAAACCAATAACAAGCTCAAGCTTAAACGATGTTTCAGTTTTGATAGCACATATTAGACCATCTATTGCATATGATGTATTTTTAAACAGATTGTATTTTGGTTTGTTGTTCATTTTGTGTGCCCATTTTGATATTTGCTGTTTTATTATACTATACTTTACTTATAAAAGCTATCTTTTAAGTATATTGTGTTATCATATCATATGTTTTCAAAATACAAAGAGTTTATACAAAATTATGTGCCTTTAAATTTTATTGAATGGAGTATGATAAAATCAAAGCTAAAGATAAGACGATACAACAAAGGTGAAATCATACATTTTGTTGGCGATATATGTCATGAGCTTATGTTTATCAATAGCGGATTGGCTCGTGCATATATATTAGATGAGAATGGCAAAGATTACACATGGAGTATATTTTTCAATGACAAAAATTCTCATATGACAAACCTGTTTGTAGTTGATTATGAAAGTCTACTTTCACAAAAACCATCAAAATTGAATATAGATACTATTGAAGATTGTGAAGTAGTTGTGACAAATTACAAGGATATTGAGTTTATTTACAATAACACAAAAAAAGCAGATAGATTTGGCAGAATTATGAGTGAAGAGGCTTACAAATATATTCACAACATAACTATTCAAAGACGAACAATGTCAGCAAAAGAAAGATTTGATAAGTTTATGCTTGATACACCACATCTTTTGCACAAGGTTCCACAGTATCACATAGCTACATATCTTGATATCACACCAGAGCATTTGAGCAGGCTTAAAAAGCTGAATTTAACCAGAGGGTTCAATTGATATATATCAATGACATTATTTTATAAATTTGATATAATTAATAAAAAAGATATAATATGACAAAAAATAGCTTTGATATAGCGATAATAGGTAGTGGGCTCGGTGGCTTGATAGCTGGTGCAAAACTATCAAAAGAGGGCAAAAAAGTATGTATGATAGAGCAACACAGTATAGTTGGCGGCTGTGCGACTACTTTCAAAAGAAAAGATTATACTATGGAAGTAGGACTTCACGAATTGGATGGATTAGACAAAAATGATTTTAAAAAAGAGATTTTTGATGATTTAAAAATATCCGAAAATATAGAATTTTTGAAGATCCCAGAGTTTTATCGTTTTAAAAATGAAAACGTTGATATAGTTGTGCCCGATGGTATAAACGAAGCCACAAAAGTCTTGATAAACAGATTTCCAATAGAAGCAAAAGGTATCAAAAAATACTTCAAAGTTATAAATAATATACACAAAGAGATAAAAAAACTACCACTTCAAAAATGGAAACAAATATTATTGTTGCCATTTTTTCCAATTTTTTTCCCATATCTTAGCAATAGTTCAAGCAGATTTGCAAAATTTGCTTCACTCACAAACCCTCTTTTTCTTTTGTTGCACCCAAATTTAATTTTCTGGAATTATAGAGATATAGGTAGTTTTCTTGACAGTATCATAAAAGATGAAGAGCTAAAATTGGTTTTATTGGCAAATATACAATATTACCACGATGACCCATATACTATGTCCTTGATATATTACAGTGCCGCACAAGCTAGTTATTACAACGGAGGAGGGCACTTCATAAAAGGCGGTTCGCAAAAGCTTTCTGATTATCTTGCGAAAATTATCGTAGACAATGGCGGACAAATATTGAAACAACAAATAGCGACACAAATATTGATGCATAACAACAAAGCTGTCGGAGTTAAATACCAAAAAACAAACGATAAAGATATATCAAATGAAGTTTATGCAAATATCACAATAGCAAATTGCGCTATACCAAATGTTATGAATATGTTGCCAAATAAAAATCAAATAAAACTAAAACAACATATAAAAAACTTAAAAAATTCCTGCTCGTTGATATCTATCTATATTGGATTTAAAAGAGACATTAAAGAGCTTGGTAGCAAGCACTATTCTACTTTCTTTTTTGATAAATCAGTTAAAACACAAAAAGATATGTTATCAAATCATAAAGGAGACATTAAAAATAGAAACTATGTGTTTGTTGATTATAGTCAAATCAACTCAGGTCTTACTACAAAAGACAAAACTTTCGGTGTAGTTTGCACGGTTGATTATATTGAAGATTGGGACAATTTAAGTAAAGAACAATACAATAATAAAAAAGAGGCTATAGCACAGATATTTATTGACAAACTTGAAAAGAAGTTTGCGGGTATAAAAAAGGAGATAGAGTGTTATGAAGTAGGGACATCTAAGACTATCATGAGATATACTCTAAACCCGGGTGGATCTCCATATGGTTATGCTCAAATTCCAGAACAATCAGGATTGTTTAGAGCGCCAAATAAATCAGTCGTCAAAAATTTGTATTTTGCTTCCGCATGGACAAACCCAGGTGGAGGATTTACAGGAGCAATTTTAAGTGGTTGGTTTTGTGCAAATCAAATTTTAAAATAAAAAAGGATATGAAATGAAAAAAATAGTTTTGTGTTTATTGGTATTAGTATCAGCAATATTTGCAAGTAGTATTGAAGTAAATGTTAAAAATATAGTAAACAAAAAAGGGAAAATTTCTATAGGTTTGTATGATAAAAATGATGAAAATTTTGCTAAAAGAGACAAAAATTTTAAAGGTATTGATATGTCTATAGATAGCAAAACATTGACATATATATTTGAAAATATACCAGATGGAACCTATGCTGTAGCAGTTTTTCACGATGAAAATCAAAATAAAATTTTAGATAAAAATTTTTTTGGGATTCCAAAAGAGGCTTATGGATTTTCAAACAATATCCGACCTATGTTTAGAGGTGCAAATTTTGACGAATCTAAATTTGTATTAAAAAATAAGAAAAAAATAATTATAAAGCTTGTATATTAGTAGCAAAACATCTAAAAAATATCTATCTGAATGATATATGTTTTGAGTTTTGTCTGCGCTATAGCGACTGGTGTAGTAAAAACAGCTATTGTTATCAAAATCGTTATGTGTTTTTTAGTTTTTTATCGTTTCGTAGTATCTTGAATTTTCTATTTCTGTTTTTTGTTGATTTAATTTTTTCATCACGCTATCTTTGATATCATCATCTAACTCATCAAGCACACAATCATCTATATGATTTAGTTTTTTTAATCTACTTTCATATAAGGATTTGTTGTCCCACTCTATATTAAGATGTATGCATAGCTCTTTGTATATAAATTCTGTGCTGCTGTTATGCCTTCTATATATTTGCCCTGCGATGTCGTTGAGATATATTATGTAGTTGTTATAATTTGAAAATATATCCTTAATTTCTTTTTTATTTATATTTTTGATATTGAGTTTATTTAAAATATGTTTAGCTGAAATATAAACAATAAGATTGCAGGATATCTCAATATCTTTTATAAACTCATCGGTAGTCATCTAAATTTTTGGGCCTGCACGTGTATAATCAAACTCACCACCACTGTATTTTTTGAAATTTTCTATATACATATTTGCCAATTTTATAGCTTGTGTGTCATATGCTTTTTTGTCGCTCCAACACTCTCTTGGATTTAGAACAGCAGCTTCAACACCATTTAGAGTTGTTGGAATTGATAAGTTGAATATATTTGTCGTTTGAAACTTGACATCATCTATATGACCATTTAATATACCATTTATACATGCTCTTGTGTTTTTGATGCTCATTCTTTCACCCACTCCATATGCTCCACCTGTCCAGCCTGTATTTACAAGATATACTTTAACATCGTGTTTGTCAATCATTTGACCTAATAAATTAGCATAAAAAGTAGGGTGTAGTGGCAAAAATGCTTCACCAAAACAAGCACTAAAAGTAGCAACTGGTTCGTCAATACCCAACTCAGTTCCTGCTACTTTTGCAGTATAACCACTCAAAAAATAATACATGGCTTGTTGTTTAGTTAGTTTTGATATAGGAGGTAAAACACCAAAAGCATCGGCACTTAAAAATATTATATTTTTTGGGTGGGTTGCTATACCCTTTGGTTGTATATTGTGAATATGGCCTATAGGATAAGAGACTCTTGTATTTTGTGTTTTTGAAGTATCATTAAAATCAACAACACCATCATGGTCTGTGACTACATTTTCAAGTATCGCACCTTTTTTTATGGCATCGTATATCTCTGGTTCACTTTCATAACTTAAATTGACAACTTTTGCATAGCAACCGCCTTCAAAATTAAACACACCTTTATCGTCCCAACCATGCTCATCGTCGCCTATCAAAGCACGACTATCATCAGTAGAAAGTGTAGTTTTTCCGGTGCCGCTTAATCCAAAAAACAAAGCTACATCCCCGTCTTTCCCAACATTTGCAGAACAGTGCATAGCCATTTTGTTATTCAATGGCAGATTGTAGTTCATAACAGAAAATATACCTTTCTTCATCTCGCCAGCATACGAAGTGCCACCTATAACACAGATTTGATTTTCTAAATCAAATGCAACATACACAGGTGAGTTTAAACCATGTTTTTTCCAATTTTTATTTGTAGTTTTGCAAGAGTTATACACTGTAAAATCAGGCTTGAAATCTTTGAGCTCTTCACTTGTAGGATTTATAAACATATTTTTTACAAAATGTGATTGCCAAGCAAGTTCTGTGATAAACCGAACTTTGATACGACTATTTAAACTTGCTCCACAAAAAAGATCTGTCACATATAGGGATTTACCTTCAAGTTGTTTTTTAGAATTTTCTAATAATTCATCAAATACGCTTTGTGTGATTGGTTTGTTTATGTTACCCCAAGCTATATTTTGTTTTGATGGTGATTTATTTACAAAATACTTGTCTTTTGGACTCCGTCCTGTGAATTTGCCGGTATCAATTAACAACGCACCAGTTGAAGAGACTTTAGCGCCCTCATTTTTGATAGCATCTTGTATTAATACATCTGTATCTTGGTTTCTAAATATATTTTTTATGTTGTTTAGTCCTATATTAAGCATTTGAATCCTTTATTTAAATATAGATAATAATACACCAGCAGCAACAGCAGAGCCAATAACTCCTGCTACATTTGGTCCCATGGCATGCATAAGCAGAACATTTGATTTGTCATACTCTTGTCCTACTTTGCTGACAACTCTCGCACTCATAGGCACAGCAGATACACCAGCTGCTCCTATTAGAGGATTTATTTGTTTGTCCTTTGCACTAAATTTATTCATAAGTTTCGCCATAAGCACACCTACAGCAGTGCCCGCCGAAAATGCCAAAAGACCAATAATCATAATACCCATAGTATCAAGAACCAAAAACTTGTCAGCTGCCAATTTGCTTCCTACACCAAGTCCCAAAAATATAGTGACTATATTTATGAGAGCATTTTCCATAGTATCACTTAGTCTATCTACCACGCCAGATTGTTTGGCAAAATTACCAAAAGCAAAAGCACCAATAAGCGGTGTTGATTCAGGCAAAATAAGTATAGCCATAAGTAGTATCAAAATCGGTAAAAATAGTTTTTCTAACCTATGAACCTTCCGCAAAGGTGGCATCTTGATTTTTCTTTCTTCTTTAGTAGTCAGTAGTTTCATAATTGGTGGTTGTATCACTGGAACTAAAGCCATATAACTATATGCGGCCACAGCTATGGCACCAAGCATATCTGGCGCTAATCTATTTGCTATAAATATAGATGTAGGTCCATCGGCACCACCTATTATAGATATAGCCGATGCACTTTGTAGGTCAAATCCAATCATAACAGCTCCTACAAGAGAGCCAAATATACCAAATTGGGCTGCGCCACCTAATATAGCAGTTTTTGGATTAGCAAGAAGTGGTCCAAAATCAGTCATCGCACCAACACCCATAAATATAAGCAATGGAAAAAACTCATTTGCTATACCCATATTATATATAATGCCAAGCATTCCATGCTCTCCACCTATATTTGCTAGTGGGATATTAGCAAGCAAGCCACCAAAAGCAATAGGTATCAATAAAAGGGGTTCAAAATTTTTAGCAATAGCAAGATAAAATAGTATAAATACAATCACAAACATAATAATCCTACCCCAAGTTTGCTCAAAAGTAGTCATTTGTCTTATATCGCCTTTTTTTGGCTCACTTGTCATCACATTATCGCTTGGATTAAATATAGCATTGATGCCGGTAGTTTCATAAAAAGATGTTAAAAGTTCTGTGATAGTTTTTGGTTGATACTCTTTTTGTGTCTTGTTTGTATTCTCAGATGCAATCATATTTGTCAAAAAAATAGACAATAAAAAATAAATCAATATGTATTTTTTTATCATAAACCTGCCTTAACCTATAGTCAGCAAAGTTTGACCCTCTTCAACCGTATCATTTGGCTTGACTGATATTGATAAAACCTTGCCATCATGTGGAGCTTCTATATCTATCTCCATCTTCATAGCTTCCAGTATAGATACAACATCGCCTTTTTTAATATCATCTCCAACATTTACTAACATTTTCCATACGCTGCCATTGACTGTCGCCTTTATATCCTGGCCATTGGTGTGTGAAAGACCAACTTCTTTGGTAGCTACTTGTTCAGCTGTTGGTACTGTTATTTTGATATCTGTATCTCCTTTTGCTACTTGAACGCTAAATTTTTTGCCATCTACTACAACTGTATAGTTTCCGTCTGCCATATTTTGCTCCTGTTTATTGTTTTTTTCATTTGTTATTTTTCGCACATTTAGTGGTGATTCGCCTTTTAGATATGCAATACCTTTTTCTTGGCATGCTGCTGCTATAAATATATTTTCGTCAGACACTTCAAGATTTTCAATACTTAATCTCTCTTTCCATGCAAAAATTGACTTACTATCGTCTTCATCTGCTATGTCAAGTGGATTTCTTTTGGTTGGTTTAAGTTTAAGCTTTTCACTAGATAGTTTGACTATATCTTTGTCAGGCTTAACTGGCGTTTTTCCAAAATATCCAAGCACCATCTTGCCATAGCCTGGTGCTATTTGTTTCCATGGGCCAAATATCACATTTGCATATGCTTGTTGCCAATAAAATTGTGATACAGGGGTTACCGATGTGCCAAAGCCACCTTTTTTCACGACTTCTTGCATAGCTTTTATCACTTGGGGAAATTTATTTAGCGTTCCATCATCTCTCATCATCTGAGTATTTGATGTTAAAGCACCGCCCGGCATAGGTGAAAATGGTATAAGTGGTGAAACCTGTGTTGCTTCTGGTGGCATCATATAGTCGCTCAAGCAGTCTTTAAGCACCGCTTGATATCCCAATATTTTATCTATACTTAAACCACCTAAATCATAATTAGTTCCTTTTGTAGCATGTATCATAGTTAATATATCAGGCTGACTGGTGCCGCCACTTACTGGTGAATTTGCAAGGTCAATTCCATCTGCTCCAGCTTCTAATGCAGCAAGATATGCCGATACCGATACTCCCGCTGTTTCGTGAGTATGTAATCTTATGTGAGTATCAACACCAACAAGTTTTCTCGCCATTTTTATAGTATTATAAACTTTATTTGGATTTGCCGTGCCACTTGCATCTTTGAAACAAATTGAATCGTATGGCAAACCACTATCAAGTATGTCTTTTAAAGTTTTTTCATAAAAAGCTACATCGTGAGCACCTTCACAACCTGGTGGAAGATCCATCATAGTTATCACAACTTCATGTTTTAGGCTGTTATTTTTGATACATTTTGCCGAAAACTCTAAGTTTTGGATATCGTTTAGGGCATCGAAATTTCTTATAGTTGTAGTGCCATGTTTAGCGAACATTTTAGCATGAAGCTCAACTAAATCACGGCTTCCTGTATCTAACATAACAGTATTTATACCACGTGATAAAGTTTGTAAATTTGCTTCATCGCCTACAATTGATCTAAACTTATCCATCATTTTAAATGCATCTTCTTTTAGATAAAAATAGAGCGACTGAAACCTCGCACCTCCACCAAATTCATAGTGTGTGATACCAGCCTCTTTTGCAGCGTGAACTGCTGGCATAAAATCATCCATAAGAACTCGCCCACCAAATACACTTTGAAAACCATCTCTAAATGTCGTATCCATGATATCAATAAATTTTTTTGCCATTATATTCTCCTATTGTTGTGGTGCAAAATGGCACCTGTAATAGCTGCGATTATATTGTGATCTTTGCTTTCTTGTATTGTTTTGCTTGAAGGTGAAGATATAGTTGTCGCAACATCATCATCTGAAACAAACTTATTTATAGTATATGCTTGAAATTTTAATATATACACCAATATGATTAGAAAAAAAAATACTATACTCATGCCAAGCATCATAAAAGTCAACGCCTGATAAATCATATCTGTATTCATAAATTATCCTTTAGATTTTTTGTATTATATCATAAAAAAGAAAAAGTTTCATACTTTTGTAGCGTTTTGCTAAATTTTATACCAAACAAAAAAATAATCCATGATATATAAAGCCATATAAAAAAAAACATCAATACACTAAAAGAACCATAAATAGTGGCGTACATCTTGTTTGACGATGCATAAAACAAGAACAGATATTTTGCCAATGACAATGAAACTGCAGTTGCAAATGTAGATAAAAATAAAACTTTTGTGTTTACTTTTTGATTTATTGATACTTTAAACAATAAAGCAAGCATAACCCAAGCTGTCAAAAATCTCAAAATATTTTCGCCAAATATATTGTCAAAAAAGGCTATCTTAAACATAGCAATAAAAATAGTAAATATTAGAAAACCAATTGGCAACAAAACAATAAAACCTAAATATGTCAAAAACATCCTGTATATGCTTTTTTGTTTTATATCGTAGATTTTATTGATAATATAGTCATAATCACGAAAAAATAGACCAAAAGCAAAAAGTAAATATATAAAACCAAATAGACCCAAATCTTTAGTATTTGACAAAAAATTGCTTACTGTTTCTTGAAGTTGAGCTGATTTTGTAGGGTTGATTAACTCAAATATATTTTTCATAAAATGCTCCGCAACACCATCAAAAATAGCTAAACCAGATAAATACGAAAACCCCACAAGCACCAAAGCTAATATCGGCAAGATAGAAAGAATAGAAAAGAAACTCAAACTCGCACTAAAATAGAAAATGTCAGGGTCGTAAAAGTCTATAAATTTTTTAAAAAGTCTTTTCATAGTCCCATTTTAAAAGGATTTAATATGTTATTGGGGTCAAATGCTTTTTTCACTGCTCTAAACAACTGCATCTCGTCATCGTTAAATGCTATGTGCATATATGGTGCTTTTGATAGTCCTATACCATGTTCCCCGCTTAAAGTTCCCCCCATATTAACTACAAGTTCAAATATCTCTTTTATAGCTTTGTGACCATCATCTATTTGTGTTTTATTGTTTTTGTCAGGAATCATCAAATTAACATGTATGTTGCCGTCGCCACTGTGTCCAAAGCAAGGCACTTTGAAACCATATTTGTCGCCTATATTGTATATACCTTCCAAAGCTTGTGGCAGACAACTTCGTGGCACCGATATATCTTCGTTGAGTTTGAGCTCTCCATACATAGTAACACTAGGCGATGCATCTCGTCTCGCTTGCCACAAGCTATTAGCTTCGTTGTCATTTTTTGCTACAACAAAATCTATAGAACCATTTGTCTCGAATGAGTTTTTGAGTATGGCTAACTGGTCATCTATCTCGGCAGTATTTTTGCCGTCTACATCGCCTATGAGGACAGCTCCTGCATTTTCGTCTAGTATACTTTTATGTCCCTTTTGTCTTAAAGCATTTATGACCAGACTATCCAAAAACTCCATAGCCACAGGCGAAGCACCATTGCTTAAAGATTTAAATACAGCATTCATAGCTTTGGTTACATCTATAAATACTCCCATATATGTCTTTTTCATTTTTGGTTTTGGTATCAATTTTAAAATAATTTTAGTTATAACAGCAAGTGTGCCTTCGCTACCTACTATCAAGCCTGCGATATTGTATCCTGCTACATCTTTGATAGTTTTTTTGCCTGCTCGTATCAGCTCCCCACTAGGCAACACAGCCTCTACAGCCATCACATAATCTTTTGTAATACCATATTTTGCAGCTCTCATACCACCAGCATTTTCTGCTACATTGCCTCCAATAGTAGAATACTCTTCACTAGCAGGATCAGGTGGATAAAACAACCCCTCTTTTTCAACTGCTTTTTGTAGTTTCATATTTATCAAACCGGGCTGCACAATAGCTATCATATTATTTTTGTCTATCTCAAGAAGTTTATTCATATGTTTTTCAAAACTCATCAATACTCCACCACTACTTGGCAACGCGCCACCAGTAAATCCACTACCAGCTCCTCTAGGGACAACAATGATATGTTTTTTGTTGCAATATATTAGAATATCTTGAACATCTTTTTCATCTCGTGGAAAAATAACAATCTCAGGTTCAAATCTCATTTTTGTAGCATCGTAGCTATATGCAATCAAGTGGGCTTTATCAGTTTTTGTATTTTGTTCTCCTACTATTGATTTAAAGGTTCTTATATCTTGTTTAGTTATCATATTTTACACCAATAAGTCTGGTATAATATTTATCATAATCACCAATATCATTGTCACTAAACCAACTAAAAAGACCCTTTTTTATATCCTCTACAAGTGAATAAAATGGTAAAATAGTATTGGATTTTTCTGTTTTTAGTTGGTATTTTTGCAGTATTTTAAAACTATTTACATCTATTTTGTATAGATTATTTTGAGTGTATAAATAAACTATAGCAACAAAATTGTCAAAACAAAATTTTTGTATATCTTTTTTTTGTGGGGTTGGGTTGTTGTCAATTTTCAAAACAGAAGCAAAAATATCGCTACTCAAAAAATGGGCATAAGAGTGTTGCTCTTTTATTTGTTTGTATGTTTGCATATCCGGAGCTATAATTATGGCATTTGAGTATAGATGATTTGGAACAAATATATCACCAATTGATGGTTCTTTTTTTGTAGTTGCTACTGAGTTATTTTTTAGTGTGTCAAATTTTTTTATAGATATTTTTGTTTTGCCAACTTCTTTTGATATAACTATTGCTTTAGCCAATATAACTTCATCGCCATCTTTAAATGTATGAACTATGATACCAGAGGTGCCTATTTTGATATTTTGTGTTTTGATATATGCATAGTTTTTGCTTACATCAAATATCTCTGTAGGAGCACCTTGTGTGGCGATTTGACTATTTTTAGTTGTGATATTTTGTTCGGCATATAAAACAACAACAAAAAAAAATATTGTCAAGACAAGTTTCATAAAAGTTCCTTCATTTTTAGCTCAATTTTGTCTTTTGAGACTTTGATTATAACCACCTCTATCATATCACCTTCATTTAACACATCGTGAATATCTTTGAGGCGATATTTTGCAATTTTTGATATATGCAAAAGACCATC
Source organism: Campylobacterota bacterium (assembly GCA_003643835.1). GTDB lineage: Bacteria > Campylobacterota > Campylobacteria > Campylobacterales > Arcobacteraceae > B24-G6. Next base: position 35,963 of record QMKX01000005.1, on the reverse strand, counting down.
GCCATCATGCGGCATAGAGATAAATGCTCCAAAATCAACAATCCTTTCAACTTTGCCTATAAATACATCATCTACTTTATACAATTGGTTGAAATCCAAGCTTGGTTTTTGGTTTTTAACCAATGACATTATATAATTTTCGGCTTGTGTTATATTTTCTTGGTCTGTGCTTTTTAGCAGTATTGACCCAGTGTCTCTATCTATATCAATAGATATATCAAAATCGTCGATTATTTTTTTGATTGTGGTTCCGGCTTTGCCGATAACTACCTTGATCATAGATGAGTCTATTTGAAATTTGTGAGAAACTGGAAGTGCATCGCTTGGAGTGATATCAACTGAAGCATCTGTCATAATATCGAGTATTTCTACTCTTGCCTGTTTAGCTTTCAAGAGTGCCTTTGTGAGCAATTCATATTTAATACCACCTAATTTGATATCCATCTGCATAGCGGTTATGCCATTTTTTGTGCCAGCTATTTTGAAATCAATATCTCCATCGTGGTCCTCAAGTCCAGTAATATCAGTCAAGACAGCAAGTTTGTCATCTTGGATAATAGCACCCATAGCAACACCAGCTACAAGCGATGTTGCAGGTATATTTGCAGCTTTGATAGCTAAAGACCCAGCACAAACTGTCGCCATAGATGAACTGCCGTTTGATTCAAGTATTTCTGATACTACTCTTATCGTGTCTGTGAAGCTTGCATTTATTGTAGGCAATATCGCTCTTTTGGCTAAATTACCATGCCCTAATTCTCTGCGACTTACACCCATAATTGGTTTTGCTTCGCCTACACTAAAACCCGGAAAATTATAATGCAGCATAAATTTTTCATATGATGGTGATTTGCTTGTTATAGTCTCAAACATTTGAGCATCTTTTGCATCGGCTATAGTAACAGTAGATAAACTTTGAGTTTGTCCTCTGGTAAATAGACAACTACTATGAGCAGATGGCAAAATATTTATATCTATTGTTATTGGCCTAATCTCATCTAGTGTTCTACCGTCTGCTCTTATATTTTCAAACAATATCATATCGCGAACAATTTGTCGTTTGATTGATATGACAATGTTTTCAACCATATTTTCATTTATATTGCTTTTTATTATAAACTCATCCTCTTTTACTTTTGACATAACTATGTTTAATTCGTTGGATCTTTCACTTTTGCATAAATACTTAACAGCATTTTTAATATCGTTTTTAAATCTATTTTCAATATAGTTAAAAATTTCAGTATCAATTTTATCTTCTTTTAGCTTAAGTACCAAAGTAGTTTTTGCTATAGTGTTAAAATTATCATAATATTTTGTTGATTTTTGTTTTATAGCATCTAAACCTAAACCAATAGCATCGAGCAGGTCATTTTCTGCTATTTCATTTGTAAAGTGTTCGCCACTTATGTTTGTAGAGTTTGATGCCATCTCTAAGCATATTAGTTCTGTGTTTACACCAGACAAAAAAAGATTTATTGTTGAGTTTTTTTGTTGTGATATGGTTGGGTTTACTACAAGATTGCTATCTATTTTGCCAATTCTTACAGCACAAACTGGCTTTGTTATTGGCAAATCAGAATAAAACAAAGAAGCACTAGCACAATTGACTGCCATAGCTTGTAAATCAACTTCACTATCAACACTTAAAACCAATACAGTAATAGTAGTAGGATAGCTAAAACCATCTGGAAAAAGTGGCCTTAAGCTTCTATCTATCAGCCTTGAAGTTAAGGTTTCAAAATCACTTGGCTTTCCCTCTCTTTTGAAAAATCCACCGTTTATCTTGGCATTTGCATAAGTTTTTTCAATATACTGAACAGTAAGTGGCAAAAACATTTCATCTGTGTTTTTGTTTGTTTCGCACACTACGGTTGACATCATCACGGCATCGCCTACACTACACAAAACCGAACCATTTGATTGTCTTGCGACCATATCAAACTTATATATTTCACTTGAGTTTTCAAATTCTATATCACAAATTTTTGGCATATTTTTCCTTTTTTGTATTTTATCTTTTTATTCTTAAGTGCACTTCTTTAATTTTGAGTTATTCATTGAGAGCGTGCCTTATTCTATCTCAACTCTCATTAAATACAACTCTTCACCATCGGTCACTTTTATTTTATTGCTTTTACAAATAGGGCAAATATATTCAAATTTTTTAAGCAAACTCTCTTTTTGGCAACTACTACAAAAAACCTTTATCTTTTGTAATTTTATTTTCAATAAAGCATTTTTGCACATAGTGTCAATTTTAAATGTATCAAAAGCAGTGCGTAAAAGTTGCGGTTCTACACCAGAATTTACACCTATTTTGATGTGAACTACTGACACTTTTTTGGCATCATTTTTTCTTGCTACATCTTCGCAACTATCAAGCAAAGACTGGACTATACTATACTCATGCATATTAAAACTCCACAATTTTAGCGCCATATCCGCCAAGATGTTGAGGAGCATCACTAAAATTTACAACTTTTGGGTGAATACAAAGAAACTCCTTGACTACTTTAGATAACTTGCCCTCTCCTATACCATGATACACCAGCACTTGTTCAAAACCATTTAACAAGCTATCACTTAAAAACTTGTCCAAGTTTGCAGTAGCTTCGTCTGCTCTTTGTCCGTGCAGATCAAGTTTAACAAAACCTGTTTTTGGTTTTTGGATATTAAATACTATTTGTTGTTTTTTTGGTTTGATATAAGGTGTGTTATATAAAATAAGCTTATTTGTATCTATAGTCATATTGATACCACTATCACACAAAATTTTTACCTTTTTACCTTTTAGTGAGATTATCTTTCCTTTTATATTACCATATTTTACTCTTTGTCCTATATCAAAATCAATTTTTTTAGAAAATATTTTTCTATTTATATCTTTATGATTTTTTTGAGCTTCATTTATAGCTTGATGTATATTTGCTTGTGTTGAATTTTTTGATATTAACTTCAGTTTATCTATAATATCGTGGTATTTTTGGCTTAATTTTTGTTTCTCTTGAGCTAATTCATCGTCCATATCTTGATGTTTGCTTGTGGTATCTTGGTTGAGTTTTTTGTATTTATTTATCTCGTCTTGAAGGTTATTCACTTGTTGTTGTTTTTGCAACTGCAAATTTTCACTTTTTGTTATCAGTGTATTTAAATTTTCTTTGTCGCTGCCATATATTTTTATTGCTTCTTGAACCAAGTATTGTGGTATGTGGTATCGCAAAGCTGTTTCAAACGCATACGACTTACCTATCGTGCCATCAAGAAATTTATATGTAGGTATTTGGTTTTTTTCATCGTATATAGCTGCTATTAGTTTTGTTTGGGGATTTTTCGCCATAAGTTGAGCAAGTCGTTTGTGATGAGTTGTGACTATTATTTTGTTGTTTGAGTGTTCAAGTTTATCTAAAAGCACTTTAAACAAAGCAGATGCTTCATCGCTGTCTGTTCCTAACTCTATCTCATCAACACCTATAAGACTATTTTGAAGTTTGAGAAGTTTTGAAAAGTGTAGCATACGGCCAGCAAAAGTAGATATGTCATTTTTCACATCTTGCGGGTCATCAAGCACTGTGCGAATGTGTTTAAATTCACCTATGACACTACTACTATGACACTGGTATGGTATAAGATGTTTAGATAAAACAACAGCACTAAGTATTGATTTTAGAAGCATAGTTTTGCCACCTGCATTTACACCTGTGATGATTATGATATTTTTATCTAACTTTATATCTATAGCAGTTGGGTTATTTAAAGCAGGATGTTTGAAGTTTATGAGTTGTTGGTTTTTTGTATGTTGGGGCAATATAAACAACGAATTGTTTGATTTTGCGAACAAAACTCTCGATATATAGTGGTCAAATCTGTCAAACTCTTTGTTGATATAGGTTAAAAACTCTAAATTTTCAAAAAATTTTATTGATATATCTTTGCATATTTGATATAATATCTGCTCTTTTTCCTCTATAGTGTCGTCAAGCGTTATGTTGATATTTTGCACCTCTTTTGGCAAAATATAAAAAAATCCAGCTGCTGTTCTGTCTATAACTTTAGCTTTTATAACTTTACTAAATCCACCTCGCACCATAAGGCACTGCACACCATGAACAAGATACAAACTCCTGTCAACCATATATATGCTTATGCTTTTTTTAGATGCTATATAAGACAATATCTCTTTTTGTTTGTTTTTTAGTATTTTTATTTCGTGGTTTATTGCATCTAAATCTTCGTTTTTGTTTTGTTTGATTTGGCCTTTGTTGTCAAACATAGCGACAATATCATAAATGTTGCTTAAAATAATAATTTTATCTAACCACTGTTTGAGTTCATTTTTTGTATTGAAGCTTTTAAGATAATCAAAATACTCTATAATCTTGACAAACTCATAAATATAAATCAAGCCTATGTTAGCCTTTTTTTCAAGCCTTTTCAAACTATCGTCAAGATTGGTTACTGTTTTAGCGGGCTTAAATTCATATTCGCTTATTTGTTTGATAAGTTTGTAGTGAGTTTGAATATCGCCACCTATATCAACAGACTTTTCTCTCGCAAAAAGTTTTTGCAGATTGTTGATATAGTTTTTTATATCAAGTTTATCAAAAATATCAGTTTTCAAGTTCTTTTAACTCAAAACTATTGTTCGATATGGTTATCTCAAATGTTTGTTTGAAACTATCTTGGTCTTTTTTGTATAAAATTGTGAAAATTAGTTTATGATATATTGGTGTTGCGCTGTATTTTTTTATATCACAATTTAAATTATCTTTAAGATTAGCTAAAATTTTAGAAACAATTTTATCTGCTTTGTTTAAACTCATTTGCTCGGTATCTTCAAGCTCATCGTCATCGAAAGCGAAGTTAGCTTCATCGAAAAACATATCTAACTTCAAAAGCAATCTTTGTTGGGATTTTAAAAATACCTTGATATCATCGAACACTTAAGCTCCTTTTTGATTATAATATCAAAATATCATAAAACTTGCTATATTTCAGCGATTCAAACAAAAAAAGAGCAAAAGCTACTCAAAGTTTAGAGCTAAAACTGGTATCTGATACCGGCTTGCAATGCTGCAGTTAAGTCATAACTAATATCAGCTTCAATACCTGCAACAGTTGGAGTGTAGCCACCATATTTGATAAGTCTTATCATGCCTACTATTGTGAAATTTGAATTAATCTGTTTTTCTATACCACCGCTTATATGAAAACTTGTGGCTTTTTCATCTAAGTCATCGTTGTCTTTATATTTGGTGCTACCTACACCGCCGCCTATGACACCAGATATTTGTCTATCTATCTTTATAAGTTTGTAAGCACTCAAAAATATCGTTGATATTTTTATATTATCACCATTTACGTCCATATCTTCAGTTAGGTTTACTATACCTGCCATTTTTATTTCGGCACTACCGGCGTCATTTTTATGTGTGAGATACTCTGCCTCAAATCGCATACCCATGTCATGTTTTTTGAATCCTATGACAATAGAACCACCGAAAGCATTTTTTGACTTAATAGTTGATTCTGAGTGTATAGGTCCAGGAAAATCCGCCTTGGTAGTAGTATCGCCTAACATTACATAAGCTAAATTGCCCCCATATATACACCATCTTTGGTTTTGCTATTCATTTTTGATTTTTTGTATTTTTTTGATGATTTTACTGTTTTCTTTTTCGCCATAGCTTCTGTGCCTACAAGCATGAACAATACCACTACTGATAACAATAATCCACCAAATCTTTTTAAACTTTTTTCCATGTTTTTCCTTTTTTATATCAATTTATTTTTATTTGCTCTAATCATCAAACAAAAATGTTATTTATAATATCACAAAAATATAAAAAACCACATACATACAATATTTTCGTAAATTTGTTTGTTTAAGATAGATTTGTTATAATAAGCAAAAAGAGGTTTCATGATTGATATAAAGCTATTGCGAAAAGATTTTGAGTATTGTCAAGCTAAACTTCAAAAACGCAAAATAGATGATACCATTCTAAAAGAGTTACAAACTCAAAGCTTGAAACTCAAAGCAGTCAGGCAGGATATGGAAGCAGTGCAAGCGACACAAAATCAGCTCTCTTCACAGTTTGGCAACTATAAACGAGAGCAAAAAGATACCACCAAGCTACAAATAGAGATAAACGACCTCAAAGCTCAAAAGTTATCTATTGAAAAAATTGTCAAAAAAGCAGAACTACAATTTAGCAAGATGCTATCAAATATACCAAATCTACCTGATGATATGGTGCCAGATGGTGTCGATGAAAACGACAATATAATTATAGAACAAATGGGCGATATACCATCTTTTGATTTTAAACCAATTAACCACTGGGATATGGGCGAAAAGACAGGGGAGCTTGATTTTGTTCGTGGGGTCAAGATATCAAAAAGCCGTTTCGTTGCTACTAAAGAGATAGTAGCGAAACTTGAAAGAGCTTTGATAAATTATTTTTTAGATTTTAATACAAAAGCAGGATTTATAGAGTGGTCAGTGCCATATATCGCAAATTCACAAGCTTTATATGGCACAGGTCAGCTACCAAAATTTGAAGATGATTTGTTTAAAATAGACGGCGAACAGTTGTATCTCATACCTACAGCCGAAGTGTCGCTTACTAATCTTTATGCCGAAGAGATAATAGATATCAAAAATTTGCCTATACTTATGACTGCCAATACTGCTTGTTTTCGCAAAGAAGCAGGAAGCGCCGGATTGGATACCAGAGGTATGATACGATTGCATCAGTTTTCTAAAGTAGAGACAGTAGCTATAACCACACAAGAGCAATCGGCAAAAGTGTTTGACAAGATGGTTCAAAACGCAAGTGATATTTTAAGTTCGTTAGGTTTAGCTCACCAAAAAATAGAGCTTTGTTGTGGGGATTTGGGTTTTAGTGCTGCTAGAACTATAGATATAGAGGTTTGGCTACCAGGACAACATAAATACACAGAGATAAGCTCAATATCAAGTACAAAAGATTTTCAAGCAAGAAGGGCAAAAATACGATACAAAGAACGAGGAAAAAATATGCTCGCACACACCTTAAATGGCTCTGCATTAGCTGTAGGACGATGTGTAGTGGCTATCATGGAAAACTATCAAAATAAAGACGGAACATTTGATATACCAAATGTTTTAAAATCATACATGAGTGGATTATGAGAGATATAATTATAAATCAACCGCTTGATATGCACTTACACTTAAGAGATAACGATATGCTCAAACTCGTAGCACCTTTTAGTGCGAAAAGTTTTTCTGGTGGGTTGATAATGCCAAATTTATCAACTCCTATCACAAACAAACAAATGTTAATGTCCTATAAAAATAGGGTGCTTGAAGCTATAGATGGAAATAATTTTGAGCCATATATGACTTTGTTTTATCAAAATTATGATACAAAATTTTTAAAAGATATTCAAAACGACATAACAGCTATCAAACTATATCCAGCTGGTATCACAACAAATAGCAAGCAAGGAGTGTCAAATTTTGATATAAAAGAACTTGAACCAACCTTGAGTGTGATGAGCGAACTTGATATACCTTTGTGTGTGCATGGTGAGACCGATGGATTTGTGATGGATAGAGAATCACAATTTATGGATATATACGAACAACTTGCTACAAATTTTCCAAAACTCAATATAATCATGGAGCATATTACCACCAAAGATGCCACAAAAATAGTCCAAAAATACGATAATTTATATGCTACGATAACTGCTCATCATCTTCTAATCACACTTGACGATGTAGCTGGAGGGTTTTTAGACCCACATCTGTTTTGCAAACCGATAGCTAAAAGATATGAAGACAAAGAGGCATTGGTAAAATTAGCCACAAGCGGGAATAAAAAAGTTATGTTTGGTAGCGATTCAGCACCTCACCCCACACACAAAAAAGAGTGTTGTGGTTGTGCTGCTGGTGTATTCACGGCACCAATTGCATTGCAACTTTTATGTGAATTATTTATAAAAGACGAACAAAATATAAATCTACAAGAGCAAAACTTACAAAAATTTTTAAGCTCCAATGCTGTTGATATATATGGCTTGACACCACCAAATAAAACTATAACACTAAGAGAAAAAAACTACAAAGTGGCAGTTGATTATAAAAACACAACACACACTATAACCCCAATGTATGGTGGCAAAACTATAAAATGGAGCATAATATGATAAGAGTTGGTATCCTTCTTGGAATAATCGTGCTTGTGATATATCTCATAAGCACAAAAATCAAATATACAGCAGAGTTGGTCAAAACAATAATTATATTTATTGGTATAGTGTTGTGTATTTATTTGGTGATATTAATGTTGCAACCAACAAGTGATAACTATATAAAATGGACAGACACAACAAGAACTGAATAAAAAATTGTAAAATTTATATTTTTTTGATATAACAAATAAAAAAGGTCAAATATGGGTGATAATACTCAAAACAAAAAAACACAAACACAAATGTATTATGCTAAACAAGGCACGATAACACAAGCTATGATAGAAGTGTCAAAAGCAGAAAATATAACACCACAGTTCATAAGAAGTGAAGTCGCAAGAGGGCGTATGATAATACCAGCAAACATAAACCATAAAAAACTTCGCCCTATGTGTATTGGTATAAATAGTTTATGTAAAATAAATGCAAATATAGGTTCGTCAGCTTTAAGTTCAAATATAAGCAAAGAGTTAGAAAAAGTTGATATGTGTTTAAAATATGGAGCAGATACCATCATGGACTTAAGCACCGGAAAAGATTTAGATAATATACGAAAAGCTATCATAGCACACTCAACAGTGCCCATAGGCACTGTGCCAATATATCAAATCATAGCTGATTGTGGCGATGATGTAAACAATCTAACTATAGAAAAAATGCTTGAAACACTGGAAAAACAAGCTAAACAAGGAGTGAGTTATTTTACAATTCATGCAGGATTTTTGCTTGAAAATATGCCAAATATATCAAAAAGAAAGATGGGCATAGTTTCTCGTGGCGGCTCACTTATGGCTTCATGGATGATGCACTACCATAAGGAAAATCCATTTTATGAGGCTTTTGATGATATACTCGATATTTGTAGGCAATATGATGTATCTCTTTCGCTTGGAGATAGCCTTCGTCCTGGATGTCTTGCAGATGCCAGCGATGAAGCCCAACTAAACGAACTAAAAATATTGGGCGAATTGACTTTAAAAGCTTGGGACAAAGATGTGCAAGTGATGATAGAAGGACCTGGCCATGTCCCGCTAAACCAAATTGAACGCAACATGAAACTTGAACGAGAATATTGCCATGAGGCTCCATTTTATATATTGGGACCTTTAGTTACTGATATTGCAGCAGGATACGATCATATCAGTAGTGCCATAGGTGCGGCTGTAGGTGGGTGGCATGGATGTAGTATGTTGTGCTATGTTACACCAAAAGAGCATTTGGGCTTGCCAAATGCCAACGATGTTCGAGAGGGTATAATAGCATATAAAATAGCAGCTCATAGTGCAGATATCGCAAGAGGGCGAAAAGGTGCAAGAGATATTGACGATGCCATGAGCGATGCGAGATACAATTTCAATTGGAATCGCCAGTTTGAATTAGCACTTGATAGTGATAGGGCAAAAGAGTATCACGATGAAACTTTGCCGCAAGATGTATTTAAAGATGCCGAATTTTGCAGTATGTGCGGCCCTAAATTTTGCAGCTATAAAATCACGAGAGAGATTGTCGCTAACAATACAAATATGTAGGGTGTGTTTATTAATATATTTTGTAATTTCTTTCAAATTATATAAATTGGTATAAATATTGAATATTTTTGAGGTGACCTTAAATATATTTTGATATAATGTTTGAATTTATCAACAGGACAACATCTATCAAACGGCTACAAAAAAAACGAACAGATATAAAAAAAATTTTGCTCATAGGATCTGGTCCTATAATCATAGGTCAAGCTTGTGAGTTTGATTATAGTGGCACTCAAAGTGTAAAAACTCTCAAAGAGTTAGGATATGAAGTTGTGCTTATCAATTCAAATCCAGCTACAATCATGACAGACCCTGAGTTTGCAGATAAAACATACATAGAGCCAATAACAGAAGATATTGTAGCTAAAATAATAAAAAAAGAAAAAGTAGATGCAATTTTACCAACAATGGGCGGACAAACTGCTTTAAACATAGCTACATCAATGTTTAACAAAGGTTTGTTAGATGGTATCAAATTTTTAGGTGCGAATCCAGAAGCTATCAAAAAAGGTGAAGATAGACTTGAGTTTAAAAAAGCGATGCAAAAAATAGGCATGGACTTGCCAAAATCAAGATATGCTTATAATTATGATGAAGCAATAGAGGCTCAAAAACTTATTGGTTTTCCTATTATTATTCGTGCTAGCTTTACACTCGCTGGTAGTGGTAGTGGAGTCGCTTATAATATAGAAGAGTATAAAGAGTTAGTGAAAGCAGGTCTCGAAGCTTCGCCTATCAGTGAAATACTAGTGGAAGAATCGCTTCTCGGTTGGAAAGAGTATGAGATGGAAGTGATACGAGACAACAAAGACAACTGTATAATAGTATGCAGTATAGAAAACTTTGATCCTATGGGTGTTCATACTGGTGATAGTATTACAGTTGCACCTGCTTTGACTTTGACCGATAAAGAGTATCAAAATATGAGAGACGCATCTTTTAAAATACTTCGTGAAATTGGTGTTGATACTGGTGGGTCAAATGTGCAGTTTAGTATTGATCCAAAAACAGGGCGTATGATAGTTATTGAGATGAACCCAAGAGTAAGTAGGAGTTCAGCACTTGCGAGTAAAGCTACAGGATACCCTATAGCAAAAATAGCCACGCTTTTAGCAGTTGGGTTTACTCTTGACGAACTAACTAACGATATCACGAATACTACAGCATCTTTCGAGCCAGTGATTGACTATGTAGTTACTAAAATTCCACGATGGACATTTGATAAATTTCCAAAAGCTAAAAACACACTATCTACGAGTATGAAAAGTGTAGGCGAAGTTATGGCTATAGGAAAAACATTTAACGAATCATTTCAAAAAGCTTTATGTAGCTTGGAGACAGGTTTAGCTGGATTTGATAGTCAAAGTATAGACATAGAATATATAAAAAAAGAGATAAGAAGACCAAATGAAAAAAGAGCACTATTTATTATGGACGGATTTAGAGTTGGGTTATCTAAAGATGAAGTATATAATTTGTGTCAAATTGATCCATGGTTTTTAAGCCAACTTTACGATATATATACTTTAGAAGTAAAAACAAAAAACAACAAAAAACAAATACTAACCGATGAAAATCTATTAAGAGAGCTCAAAACAAATGGCTTTAGCGATGCTATGATAGCAAAACTAATCGGCTGTTCTGCCTATAAAATATATGAAAGTAGACAAAATATGTCTATAAATATATCTTATGGCCAAGTAGATACTTGCGCTGGTGAGTTTGAAGCCATAACTCCATATTTGTATAGTTTTGTAAATATATCAAAAGAAGATAATGAAAATTTTAACGAGTTAGGAATTGATACAGATTTTAAATCTGTGTCAAGAAGCACGAGTGAGACATCTAAAGTGCTAATAATAGGCGGCGGTCCAAACAGAATAGGGCAGGGTATTGAGTTTGATTATTGTTGTGTGCATGCATCGTTTGCATTAAATGATATAGGAATAAAAACTATCATGTATAATTGCAATCCAGAAACCGTATCAACTGACTATGATATATCAAACAAACTTTATTTTGAGCCAATTGATTTCGAAAGAGTTCAAAATGTTATAGAGATAGAAAAACCAGATGGTATAATAGTGCATTTTGGAGGACAAACACCACTAAAATTAGCAAATAAAATAGCAAATATCGGTGGGAAGATTATAGGCACAACTGCAAAAGTTATAGAGATGGCAGAAGATAGAGAGCAGTTTAGCAAGTTTGTAAAAAAAATAGGACTACTACAACCAGAAAATGGCACAGCAACAACATTAGATGAAGCAAATAAGATAGCAAATAGTATTGGTTATCCTGTGCTTGTTCGCCCATCGTTTGTGCTTGGAGGTCAAGGTATGAAAATAGTTTATTCGCAAAAAGAATTAGATATCTATATGCAAAAAGCTGTTGATGTATCAAACGATGCTCCTGTGCTTGTGGATAAGTTTTTAAATAACGCAGTTGAACTTGATGTTGATTGTATATGTGATGGAACCGATGTGTATATAGGCGGTATCATGCAACATATTGAAGAAGCGGGAATACACAGCGGTGATAGTGCTTGTAGTTTGCCACCGATATCTTTAAGCAAAGGTATTATCAATGATATTGAGACAAAAACTAAACTTATAGCTACCAAACTTGGTGTAGTTGGACTGATGAATACCCAATATGCTATATATAAAGATAGCATATATCTAATAGAGGTAAATCCGCGAGCGAGCAGAACCGTGCCATTTGTGAGTAAAGCAACTGGTATGCCTATGGCAAAAGTTGCTACTAGAGTGATGTGGGGCGAAACTTTGAAGAGTAGTTTGGAATTTTATGGTAAAAATATCATAATATTTGAAAATAGCGTTTATAAGTCAAAACTAAAAAAACATATTGCAGTCAAAGAAGCAGTGTTTCCTTTCGATAAACTTGATGGTGCTGATACTATCTTAAGCCCAGAGATGAAAAGTACAGGCGAAGTTATGGGAATAGGTGCTATATTTGGCGAAGCATTTTTAAAAGCACAAAATGCAGCGAAGAACTACTTGCCAAAAACAGGATGTGTATTTTTAACTCTGTGTGATACAGACAAGTTTGAAGCAGGCAATATAGCTAAAAGTTTTATCAAATTGGGTTTTAATATAGTAGCAACCTCCGGAACATATGAGACAATAAACAATCTTGACATCAAATGCGAGAAAGTTTTAAAATTAAGCGAAGGAAGACCGAATGTAATAGATAGTTTGACAAATAAACAAATTGTGCTCGCAATAAATACAAGTGACAACCTATCTATCACAAGAGATGATGGCAAACAAATACGAAGAGCAGTCCTAAAAAGCGGAATACCTTATTTTACCACAACAGCAGGAGCATATGCATCTATTGAGGCTATAAAAGTAAACCAAAACAAACAAATAGAACCAAAAACAATACAAGAGTACTTAAAAAATTGATATATCTAAAACAAACGGAAACAACAGTCGGGTTCTTAAGTAAAAAACAAAAAGATTTAAATATATTAAAACAAAGAGAAATTGATAAACCACTCATAAAAGAGGTGACATATATAAGCGATATCAAACATAGAGTGCCAAAAAAGTTTAGAAAACAACTACGAAATTCTAAAAATATCACATATATATTGCCAAGTAGTCATAGCTATAGGGTTGCTCCTGTTGGTTCAGAGCACCATAAATTTTTGAAAAAGCATGGTGAATTTTATTCTACTTCAGCAAATAAATCAGGCGAAAAATTCTATGAAAAATGGGCAAAAAAGGCAGCGCAAGTGGTTGTATTTGAGCCAAATGGATTTTGTGAATCTAAACCATCAAATATATTTAAACTATACAAAAATAAACAACAAAGGATAAGATAATGCGAATAGATAAGTTTTTAAACGCTGTCAATATCACTAAAAGACGAGCAGTAGCAACCGATATGATAAACTCAAGCACTGTATTTATAAACGGAGCTGTCATCAAAAAAGCAAAAGATGTAAAAATAGGGGATAAAATTACAATTAAATATCTCGAATATGAAAAAAACTATGAAATCTTGGAAATACCACACACAAAATCAACAGCAAAATCTCAACAAGAATGTTATATAAGGTTATTGTGATAAAATGAAACTTATGAATAAAATATATATCCTGTTTTTTTTGTTGTCAAGCTTTATGTATGCACAAACAGTTAAATCCATAGAGTTTAAAAATCTAACTCGAGTATCGCCGGTCGTTGCAAATGCTATGGTAGATATGAAAATAGGTGGCGAACTTGACACAAAAAAATTAAACCAAGTTATAAAAGAGTTTTTCTCTCTTGGGTATTTTGATGATATTGAAGTGCACATAAATAGTGGGGAGCTTCTTTTTATATTTATTGAAAAACCAATTATTGTCAATATTGATATGAAAGGCTACAAAACACGAAAAGAAGATATAGAAACTGTGCTTGAGATAATTGGCTTGAGAAAAGGTGCCATATATTCAGCTTCAGTTATAAACAAAGCAAAAAATAAACTGAAATCAATATTGAGAAGCGAAGGTTATGTTAACAATATTGTAGAGATAGAAAAAGAGAATGTAGATAAATTTTTGATAGCTTTAACAATCAATATAAACAAAGGCGATGAAATAGTGATAACCGAAGTTGATTATGGTGAAGCAGAGTATTTTGAAAGTAATGAATTTGATGATATAGTTGCAAACAAAGAAGTAGAATGGTTTCCTTGGTTTTTTGGACAAAATGATGGCATATTGCAAGCTGAACAACTCCAATACGAAGATATGCGGCTAAAAGAGCTGTATCTTGAACATGGTTTTCTTGATGTAGCCATATCAAAAGTAAGTGCAAATATCAACTACAACACAATAGAAGCAAAGCTTGGCTACACCTTAACTGAAGGTATTCAATATAAAGTTGGTGATATTTTGATATCTATGGACAAACAAGTTCAAGACCCAAATAAAATCATAAAAAAACTCAAGCTTAAAAAAGATGATGTATTCAATATAAAAAATTTACGTAAAGATATTGAGTTTATAAAGCTTGAAATAGGTGAGGGTGGTTATGCTTTTGTAAAAGTAGTATATAATTTAAAAAAACAAGGCGATGTAGCTGATATTAACTTCAATGTAACATTAGGAAAAAAGGTATACATAAACGATATAATAATTGACGGTAATATAAGAACGCTTGATAGAGTTATAAGGCGAGATATCTATCTGGGCCCAAAAGAGTTATATAGTTTAAGAGATATAAAAGATAGTACAAATGCCTTAAGACGAACTGGTTTTTTTGATAGTGTTGAGATAAAACAACAAAGAGTAGCTGAGGATAAAATGGACTTGATAGTTAAAGTCAAAGAAGCAAGAACGGGCACACTTATGTTTGGCGGTGGGTATGGTAGCCATGATGGCTTATCCATCAATGCATCTGTTGATGATAGAAATACTTTTGGTAGTAGCAAAAAATTTGGTTTAAGTTTAGCAAAATCAAAATTTAGTCAAAGTGCCACAATATCATTGTATAACCCAGCTATAAATGACAGTAGCTACAATGGAAGTGCATCGCTTTATCGATCTGATAGTTCTATAGAGTATACAGATGATACATTTGATGTCACAAGAGTTGGTGGCACACTTGGTATTGGCAAAAAGTTGTCAAGATATGCAAGAACTGGCATATTGTATAGGCTTGAAGAGGTGACGGAGTCATATGACATAAACAAAACTGATAATATTCATTATATTACAAGTTCAATAACTCCATATATAAAATACAACAACACAGATGATTATTATGTGCCGAGAAGTGGTATAGATACTAGCTTTAGTGTTGAGTATGCTGGAGTTGGAGGTGATTCAAGATATGTGCGAACAAATACAAGTTTTAGAACATATTATGGACTAAATAAACATATAGATATAGATATGGTATTAAGATATAAATTTAACATAAGAACGATAGATGACTTAGGCGAGATACATGAAGGTGATTCTTATGTTTTAGGTGGTGTAAATACTGTCCGTGGTTATAGATATGCTGCTTTCAAATCACCTGATAGGATAAACAATCCATACACAAGAGTTGCTTCAACTACTGCTGGGATAAGTTTTCCTCTTGTGCCAAGTGCAAAGCTAAGGTGGGCATTGTTTGCAGATGCAGGCACAATAGGAGAAAAAGATTTTGACGATATTCAAAAATACGGATATGGTGCTGCAATTGAATGGTTTTCTATGATAGGGCCTATTAGATTAATTTGGGCAAATGCGATAAATCCAGACGATACAGACAAAATAGAAAATTTTGAGTTTTCACTTGGAACAAAATTTTGAAAAGGTTGTCAAACCAAGAAGCAATAAAATTAATCAAAACACAACCGCTACTTGAACTTTCACAAATGGCAACAAATATCAAAAAATCTTTGCACCCAAAAAATATCACAACTTTTGTTGTAGATAGAAACATAAACTACACAAATATCTGCTGGGTTGACTGTAAGTTTTGTGCTTTTTATCGTAAAATAAACGATAAAGATGCTTATGTATTAAACTACGAACAAATAGATGAAAAAATTGATGAGTTGTTAAAAATTGGTGGCACACAGATACTTTTTCAAGGTGGGGTTCATCCAAAACTAAAAATAAATTGGTATGAAAAACTTTTAAAACATATATCAACTAAATATCCAAATATCACTATACATGGGTTTAGTTCTATTGAGATAGACTACATAGCAAAAATCAGCCGTATATCATATAAAGAGGTTTTAAAACGTCTCAAAACAAATGGTTTGTCGTCAATACCTGGAGCAGGAGCTGAGATATTAGATGATAAAGTTCGTGATATAATAGCACCAAAAAAACTCGGCACAAAAAATTGGTTGGAAGTTCACGAAATAGCACACAAACTTGATATCAAATCAACAGCAACACAAATGTATGGAACAATAGAAACAGATGAACAAATAGTAGAGCACTGGGATAAAATAAGACAACTACAAGACAAGACAACGGGATTTAGAGCATTTATAATGTGGAGTTTCCAAAGAAAAAATACAGCGCTCATAAAACAATTTCCAAATATGCAAATACAAAGTTCAAATAGATATCTAAGACTCTTGTCGGTTGCTCGTATATATTTTGACAATATAAAAAATATACAAAGTTCGTGGGTAACACAAGGTTCGTATATTGGGCAGCTTGCATTGATGTTTGGAGCAAATGACTTAGGCAGCACTATGCTTGAAGAAAATGTCGTATCATCAGCTGGCACAGTAAATAGTATAAATCAACAACAGATGATAAAACTCATCAAAGATGTAGGCGAGTATCCAGCCAAACGAAATACAGCTTATAATATTTTGCAAAGATTTTGATAAATAATTTTGATATAAGCGGACACTATTATATTCACCAAAATTTACTTTGCAGAAAATTTTTAGATATTAAAAGAAAAAAAGAAAAAATATACAAACCTGATTTGATGGTGATTATGATGAATCCTGGTTCATCAAAACCAATTGATGGCAACAACAATGCACAAACTACAATAAAAGCAAAACCAGACAACACACAATACCAGATAATAAAACTTATGAATATATGCGAATTAGACTATACAAGAGTGTTAAACCTGTCAGATATTAGAGAATCAAAAAGTAAAAAGTTTTTTAAAGTTTTAGAAAAACTTGACCTATCGCATAGTATCTTTTATAACAATAGAGACAAAGATTTTAAAGAGCTCTTTGTTTATGGTGTGCCCGTGATATTTGCTTGGGGCGTAGATACCAAACTTCAAATACTCGCATATATGGCGATAAAAAAGATAAATTCATCTAACCCTGTAGGGATATTAAAAAATGGAAGCGATTTTGCATATTATCATCCATTGCCACAAAACTCAAATAAGCAAAAATTATGGATACAGACTGTGTCTACTGGATTAAATAACCTAAAAAATAGATAAAAGTTCCAACCATCATAATATTTAATAACCAAAAAGCATATAAGTATCGTATAGAAAGAAGGGATACGATAAAATACAACATTATAAAATATTGTGACAACACGATATCAAAAGATTTTATATCTGTTTTTAACCATACTATTAAAATATCATCAAGTAAATTGCCTTGATTTATGATATGTAAAAATATTGCTAAAGGATAAAAAAGAGAAAATGCTATTGAGAATAAGGGTGAATAAAGCTGATGAATAGAAGCTATTTCAAATATATAAAATATAATAGGGCTTAAACTTAAGTATATCCATATATTAAAAAATAAAAACAAAAAATATTTATTTAGGCGTGAAAAATATTTGATAAATAAAAATATATAAAATACACCAAACACAGATAACCATAAAGACAAAGAAAATATCAAAGAAGGAAATATGCTAATAATAATACCAACGATGATAAACAAGGTATAAAATGAAAATATTTTTATATTTGATCTATGTAATATCAAGGCAAACAAACTCATAATATATGCTCTAATCAAAGATGCAACAGTGCCAAGAAGATATAAATATGCAAAAAGAGATATAAAAACCACTATCAAAATATCAAACTTGATATTTCTATATGGAAAATACTTTTTATGAAAAAAATTATAAAACATATAAAAAAACCAATATAACACAAATGTCAAAACACCAAGATGAAATCCACTTATAGCAACAAGATGCGAAACTCCAAAATCAACACAAACTTCTCTCACACTTTTTGATATAGCAGTAGATAAAAAAATAGCACTATAAAGCTCCTTTGTCATATCATTTTTATGCTGATTTTGAATATATAGCTTGATATCATCAAATATATTTTGCTGTTTTTGTTGTTTAACAGTGTCAAAAGATTTTGCATAAAAACCTTTATTGTATGAGATAAAATCAATTTGATTTGTCAAAAAATAAGTTGATACCACATCTCCTATAGTGATATTTTGTTCATTTTTGTTCATAGATGTCCAAAAAGTAATATTGTTGTTGTAAAGCTTAAGAATGAAATAGTTCTTTTTTGGGTAAATGTTTTTTACTTTAAATTTGTCGTGTTGTATCTCTTGAGAGATAAGTTTTTTGTAGTTAAAAAAACTATAAGATATGTTTATTATAGCTATACAAAGAAAAAAAAGAAAAAAATATTTTGTCAATCTGGCAGAAGTCGTAAGTCATTGACTATGAGCGAATCGTTGATTTGATTTTTGTATTCTTGGTTTTCAAGTTGTTGTTCCAAAATATATTGTTCTTCGAGCAGGAGATCTTTTTTTGTCAGTAGTTCATTTACATTTTTACTTGCATAATATATATTGTTTCTTAGATAAATTTTAGGAAAAGCTAACAATATTGTGATAAAAAAAATTATAAACACAACATAAAGTTCAATATTTTTTTTGAAATCCAACATCTGCATATATCAATTCTCTATTCGTATTTTAGATATTGTTTTATCAACAAAATCAAGTTGTTTTATATTGTCTATTGCATCGTTTAAATCTTTTTCATAAGTTTCATATATTGTGATTAATAAATTAGCTCTTTGGTTGTTTTTTTGGTTTTGAAGCATTGTTTCTATTGATATGTTTTTATCTGATAATATTTTTGATATACTATGGAGCACTCCTGGCTGATTTGCTACATCAAATCTAACATAATATTTACATTTGATATCATTTTTTGCAACTAATGTCAAGTTGTCTTCAAGCGGTTTATTGAACCCTAACATCGGAGAGGCTTTCCCTGCTCTTGCTATATCGATGATATTTGCTACAACAGCACTAGCAGTTGCATCGCCACCTGCTCCAGCTCCATAGTATAATGTTTCTCCAACCTTATCACCCACAACACTTATACCATTCATCACGCCATCTATTTTGGCTATCATTTTATCTTTTGATATTAGAACTGGGTGAACTCTTAACTCAACTTTTGAGCCAATCTTTTTTGCTATACCCAGCAATTTGATAGCGTAGTTGAAATCTTTTGCAAACTTGATATCATCTGGTTTGATATTTTTTATACCTTCTATCAAGATATCTTCTGGTTTAGCATCGATACCATAAGCTATACTTGACAATATAAGCAGTTTGTGTGCAGCATCGAAACCATCTACATCAAATGTAGGATTTGCTTCTGCATAGCCTAAATTTTGTGCTTTGTTTAAAATATATTCATAACTTACACTATCATTTATCATAGCATCAAGCATATAGTTAGTTGTTCCATTTAAAATACCTTTTATAGACAATATATGGTTAGCACTCAGCCCATCTCGCAGTGCCGTGATTATTGGTATCCCACCAGCAACTGCTGCTTCATATTCAAACGCAATATCACCGGCACACTCTTGAAGTTCATATCTGTGATAAGCAAGTAGTGCCTTATTTGCGGTGACTACAGCTTTACCCATTTTTAGTGCTTTTTTGACAACTTCAAAAGCTTCATCAACACCTCCCATAAGCTCTACAACAATATCAATACTTGGGTCATCTAACACATCGTTTATGTTGTCCGTTACTTTTATATCAATATCTCTATTTTTAGATACATTTTTGACAACGGCTGTTTTGATATTTAAAAATTTTCCAGCTCTTGCTTGTATTATATCCTTGTTTTGATTTAATATCGTTATGACGCTAGAGCCAACTGTGCCAACACCAATTATGCCTATATTTATCATATTTAACCTTTGATTATTTTTTGTATTTATTTATAAACTTTTGTATTTTTTTGGCAGATAATTTTATAGCTTTACCATTTTGTATTAAGGCAATTCTGACAAACCCTTCACCATCATCACCAAATCCAATTCCCGGTGAGAAAGCCACTTGCTCTTCAATTAGAAGTTTTTTACAAAACTCCAAACTACCCATGTAGGCAACTTCATCGGGTATTTTAGCCCAACTGAACATACTTGCTTTATTTTTATGTATAATCCAATTGATTTTTTTGAACTCTTCTATCAATAGATCTTGTCTGTCATTGTAGCGACCAATTATCTCATCTACACAACTTTGGTTGCCTGTGAGAGCTTTGACTGTAGCTTTTTGAATAGGAGCAAACATACCATAATCAAGCCACGACTTAAGTTTTATCAAGGCACCAATAAGTCTTTCGTTGCCTACGAAAAATCCTATTCTCCAACCTGCCATATTGTAACTTTTTGATACGGTGAAACTTTCAACTGCTACATCAGCAGCACCTTCAACTTCCATGATTGATGGTGTTTTGTATCCGCCAAAACTTATATCGCCATAAGCTATATCGGATATTATATAAAATCGTCTTTGTTTTGCAAGATATACAAGTTTTTGATAAAACTCTAGTGTAACTGTTGCAGATGTAGGATTATGAGGAAAATTGACTAAAACATATTTTGGTTTAACATGAGCTTTATCAAATATATGATTTAACTCATAAAAAAAACTATCTTCATCTATATCATAATTTTTATTAAACTTTAGTTTCAAATCCTCTACGACACCACCAGCAAGTATAAACGAATACGAATGTATTGGATATGTTGGTGTCGGTACTACTGCTGTGTCTCCTGGGTTTGTTATGGCATATGCCAATGTAGAATAACCATCTTTACTTCCAATAGTAGCAACTACTTGAGTTTTAGGGTTTAAATCTATACCATACCTGTCTTTATACCACCATGTGATGGCATCTAGAACTTCTGGTATGCCTTGTGATGGCGAATAGCCATGGTTGCCACTTTCATTTGCTGTTTTACATAACTCATCTACTATGTGCTGTGGCGTATCTTGGTCTGGGTTACCCATAGAAAAATCAACAACTGGCTTGCCGCTATTTATCAGCTTTGCTTTGAGTGCATTTATCTCAGCAAACACATATTTTGGCAAATTGTCAATTCTATTAAATCTTATTTCATCAAACATAATTTTTTTCCTTATTGTTAATTGTTCAAAAGCTTTATTGTCAAGCCTCGTTTTATATTTTTCAAGTTATAGTTGTCACCTAATTTTATATATTTTGTGCCAGTTGGAACTCGCTGTGTGTATGTTTTTGTAGATGTGCTATTTGTTATGGCATCTATTGGTTTTAAATTTTCATCAAAAAATACTATATAAGGATACCAATTATCGCCATCAAAACTAATTATTTTTATTTTATTTGTATTTATTGGTATAGATAAGAAGTAGTTATCAAATGGTTTTGTTAATATAGTGGTGCTATTTGGGTTTATTGGTTTTGCACTTGCGATGAAACTTTGTGTTGTATCTAATCTATAATTCCAGTTTTGATTTGGGTATTTTTTTATATTTACTATATATATAAAATGGCGTTCTAATTTATCAACAAGTTGAATTGGGTCTAATACTGTTTTTGTATTTAGTGTTATAGTCCATTTAAATATCTGCTGTTCATCATATGATGCATTTTTAGTAAAAAAATAGTAGTATCCCATAGATTTTATAATACTATTTAAAATTTTTATCGTTTTGGTTGGATTGTCCGGTATATCAAAAGTTATATCTATTGACCTTGAATTAGTCACACCTAATTTTAAAAGTCCATTTGATTTAAGTGTATTTAAAGTTTTGATGTAGTTTATTTTGTTGTTTTTGTAGTATTGTGTCTCATTTGTAAATAGCAAGTTGATAAGATTGTTGTGTGTTTGATATTCATATTCACCTACTATATTTTTTATTTCATTTTTCAGTTTATTTGCACTTGTTAAGCTTACAAACAATAGAATAACAAACAATAATTTTTTCATATTCTTTTCCTTATACTTTCTATCAGTATACCCGTAGCAACTGATACATTTAGACTATCAAAACTGTTTGGCATATCTATTTTGATATTTTTGTCAATAATTTTAGTAGCCTTTTTACTAAGTCCAGCTCCCTCTGCTCCTACGACTAAAGCTATGTTGTGTGATTTTGATATATCAATATCACTATAGGTTTCGCCGCTCATATTTGCTCCTAAAACATAAAATTTTTTTTGTTTTAGTTCGTTTAATATAGTTGCAATACAGCCACAATCGAGCACTGCTATATCAAGCGCAGCACCACTACTAGCTCGTATTATTTGAGACATCTTGATATCTTTTATGCCACATATTGCAACAGCATCAACACCTAATGCATAAGAAGTCCTGCAAATAGAACCTATATTGCCAATATCGTTCAAACCATCAAGCACAACAACAAACTGACTGTTTGATATAGAACGAAAAGTTGAAAACTCATACTCCTTTATACCCAACAAAAAACCCTGATGATTTCCACCTCTTGCCATAGCTTGTGCTTTTTTGCTATCTGGCGTGATTATTTTGATATCAAGAGAACTAAACTTCTTAAATAGTTTGTCGTCAATCTTTTTTGCCAAATATATTTCATTGATGATATGCGGGTGTTTTTGCAATATATACATACAAACCTGTTTTCCATAAGCTATCATAATGCATAATATCATATATAACTTAAAGATACTAAAATATCAATATTTTGTGCTATATTTATATGTTTATGATATTATAAACAAAAAAAAGGAAACATCTGTTAGTAGCTCCAAGTATATTAAGTGCAAATTTTGGAAAATTGGACGATGAAATAACATCTATATGCCAAGCTGGCGCTGATATGATACATGTAGATATCATGGACGGCACATTTGTGCCAAACATAACCATAGGTGAAGTGGTGGTTAAAGCTGTAGCAAAAAAAGCTACAAAACCGCTCGATATACACATCATGGTTGAAGACAACAATATATTCATAGATATGTTCGCAAAATACAAACCTAAATATATATCATTTCATATAGAAAGCGAAAAGCATCCACTAAAAGTGATACAAAAACTAAGGAAGCTAAATATAAGTCCATCAATAGCTATAAATCCAAAGACAAATATAGATACCATAAAACACCTAATAGACAAAGTGGATATGGTGCTACTTATGTCAGTAAATCCCGGCTTTGGTGGCCAAAAATTTATATATGAAGTGTTAGATAAAGCAAAAGAGCTAAAAAAACTTATAAAGCAAAAAAACCCAAGCTGTCTTATTGAGATGGACGGTGGCATAAACAACGACAACATAAAAGATATCAAAGAAAGTTTTGTAGATATAGCGGTATCAGGCAATTATATATTTCAAAGTGGGCACAAAAAACAAATAGAAAGTTTAAGTTTTCTTTGATATTATTACAAAAGGAGAAATATGAATGATATATTTAAAGTATTGATAGCAAGTCTATTTGTGATGGTATCGGCAAATGCAGGAAGTTGCACACAAGAACAAATTGGTGCTATGATTAAAAATGGTTTGACGCAAAAGCAGATAGACAATATCTGTAAAAATAAAACAAAAGTTGAAAAATCGGGTGGTGACACCATCATCAACATCAACAATTCACCCACAAACACCAATACAAACACAAATGAAAATACCAACAAAGGTAGCCTTGCTTCGCTTGACAATAAAAAAAGCGGTAGAAAAGGTTTGTATATTGGTGGCAATATAGGGAGCGTAAATATAAGCAAAGATGATGCAACTATGACAGATAACAGCAATGTTGAAGCAAATCTTAAATTTAAAGGTGGAGATTTTAGTTCTTTTTTAGTAGGATTTCAAATCAACAACCACTTCTCTATAGAATATGAGAGAGTATCGTATGAAAACAAACTAAAAAGCTTAAGTCTTAGAGGTGTAGATCTCAACTATGATGGACAAATAGAAGTGTCAACTAATTTTATCAACGCAAACTTTATATTCGGCAACTACAACGGGGTCGCTCCTTATATTGGTTTGGGAATTGGGCAAGCAAATGTAGATCTTAATTTTAAACAAAATGGAGGTGCCAGCATTATTAAGTTCGATGACAAAGTGTCAAGTTTAATGCTTAATTTAGGAGTTGATTTATATATCAACGACAATGTAGCCATAGGATTAGCAATCAAAAGCATAGGTTATGCAGAAGATTCAATCGAGCCTAAAGACGAAACTGACGACAAATTCACAACGGAAGAGTTAGGAGCAGCTGGGTTTGTCGTTGGAGCAAGAATTAAATTCTAATCAAATATATAAAGCAAAACATAATTTAAAATTTTAAACTAATATATATAAATAATGTTTTTATAAGTTTGTTTAAATATAATAACAAATATACAAAATAAGGAAATTTATGATAAAAAATTTATGTAAACTATTTGTTGTTTATATTGTTGTGTTGGTTTTGTTCGCTGGTTGCGCCCAAAAGACAAATGTTAGAGCCTTGAAAGCTGGAAAAGTAAACGATACATCAGTTAAATCAATAGCGGTGCTAGAGTTTAAAAATGACAGCATAGGTCAAAGTGATATCATAGCTACCAAGCTTTCAAACTATAAACTCGATAGCAAAAACTATTTCAAAGTAGCAAACAGAACAAATATCAAAGCAGTTTTGAACGAAAAAAAACTCAATGACTCTGGACTTGTAGATATAGACGAAGGTAGTTCAAAAGGTTTGTCAAGAGTTAAAACACTCATGACAGGTAGAGTTCTTGATGTAGGCTCATCAAGAAATGTTCACTACAAGACAATAGATACAAATAGATGCGCCGAGTATTCAAAAGATAAAAAAGGTAGACAATATTGCAAAAGATACTATACAAGACAAATATACTGTGAAACGAGAAACTATACTGTTCAAACAAATATAAAAATAATCAAAGTAGCTACTTCTAGAATCTTGTATACTAAAAACTACAACGCAAGCGACAAAAAATCAAAATGCCAAAATGAGAGCAAAGTTTTGCCATCAAGATATCAAATGGCACCAAAACTATCAGATAACATAGCTTCCCAAATCGTAGCAGATATAGCACCATCATACAAAAATTTTGATGTGAAACTACTTGATGACCCCGATACAAATTATAGTAGCGGTAGTGAGACTTTGCTTAAAACTTCGCTTAAACTCATAGAAAAAAATCGTATGAGTGAAGCAGCAAATATACTTCAAAAATTGAATAGGAATACTGGCCATAGTAGCTATGTTGCTTTATATAACTATGGTGTGGCACAAGAAGCTACTGGCAAACTAGACCATGCTTTAAAGCTGTTTAAACAAGCAAATGCCCAAGCACTAAAAAAAGGTGAAGTGATAGACGATATATCACTTGCTATCAAAAGAGTATCGGCAAATATCATAGAAAAACAAAAAGCAAATAAGCAAATAAAAGGCAAATAATATGAGATATTATAATTTACTATTTTTAGTTATTGTGCTGATATTTTTTATCTCGTGTAGCTCTAAAGATATAAACATAAACAAATATGATAAAAAGATAGCTAAAACTTACGACATACCACAATCTTGCAAAAAATATTATAAAAACAACAAACTCAAAGTAGCAGTTGTAAACTTCACAAACAACTCTACATTTGGTAGAGCAAATACAAAAGTTTCAAGCAAAAGTTTTGAAGCAGGTATTGGATTTATTGGTATATATGGCGATAGTGATAGCAGTGGCAACACAAGAGTAGTAGAGCCAAAACTAGCAAATGCATTTATACCAAAAATAGAACAAATACTCTTAAACACAGGCGGCGTTGATCTATATACGAGAAGTGATATGGACAAGATAAACGCAGAGCTCAAACTCCAAGATAGTGGACTTTTAAGTAGTGATAGTGTAGTTAAGTTTGGCAAACTTTCTGGTGTAAGATATATCGTCACAGGTTCTGTTGATTATGTCAAACATAAGTTTCAAAACTATTCACAATATAGCGGTGGATTATTAAATGCTTCAGCTTATAGTAGCGACAAGGATGTCGTAGCTGCTGCTGCTTTGATACACTTGGTATCATCTTTGTTTGATGGCACAGATATAAATGTAGGCACTACGGTCAAAATTTTAGATGTCAAAACCGGTAAGATAATGTTTAGCAAACAAATACAAGAATATGTATCAATAAAAAGCAATCAAAGACCAACATATAGCGAACTGTCAGGAGCTGTAAAATACAGTATCAATAAAGCTTTGCCATCTCTTACAAAAGAGTTTCAAAAATATTTTTCTCTAAATGGCTATATAACCAATATCAAAACAGATGGAGAAAATTATATAGCCAAAACAAATTTAGGTGAAGCAGATGGTATAAAAAAAGGTGATAATTTTACATTGTTATCGCTTGACAATCACAAAGATCCAATAAGTGGTGAGATAAAATGTAGCATAAGTAAAACATCTACAAAACTGGAAGCTACAAAATATATCAACAAAAAGTCAAGCTGGTTAAAAACAGACAATATTAAGAGTTTGAAAATATATAAGCTAATCAAAAAGGAGTTTAAGTGAGATATTTATTGTATAGTATGATGGTGATATTTATTGTAGGTTGTGCAAATGACAAACAAAATTTAGGTGTGCCTTCATGGTATCTAAACAGCCCGCAAAATAGTTCTACTTCTTTATATGGCGAAGGTGAAGGTTATGATAAAAAAGAGTCAATCAACAACGCTTTATCAAGTATGTCATCTAAACTAATAGTATCTGTCAAATCAATTATAGACACCACCACCACAGCAAACAGTGACCAATACTATCTAAAAGAAACCACAAAAAATGTTGTAGTAGAAGCTAAAAAAATAGAATTCACAAACGCAAAGGTATATAAAATACAGCAAGTGAATGGTTCAATATATACGATAATGGAAGTAAACCGTATAGAACTATTTGATACAAAGTATAACAAATTTCAAACCAAACATAAATCTATACAAGATAGATACAATGACATAAAGAGAAATTCAAAAATGCAACAAATCAAAGAACTAACAGCTCTAAAACCAAAGCTAATATCAGCTCAAAGCAAAGCTATATTGTTAAATGCCATAAACAAATCATTTGATTATGAAAAATACACTAGTTTATATCAAAGTTATATAAATAAAATTGACAAACTCAAAGCAAAGCTTGTCATAAAAGTTGCTTCAAATCACAACAGAGAGTTTTTCAAAGATAGTATGATTTCAGCTTTAAATACCGAAAACTATAGAGTATCAAGTCAAAACTATGATATAAATATAGTTTTGACGAACAAAATACGATACTCAAAAGCTATGGGCTGGGACATAGCAAAAGTAGCTACAACTATCTCATCAAGAACATCTACAAAAGTTTTATCAACTAAGATTATAAATACAATTGGTAGATCTTCATCAAACAAAGACAATGCTCTAAACGATGCCAGTAGGGCATTTGAAGAAAAAATAAAAAATATTGGCATAAATAATTTGCTATTTGAAAAGTAGTCATATGAAAAATAGATGTAAAAATATATATATAACAACACCGATATATTATGTCAACGATATAGCACATATAGGACATGCATATACTACAATAATAGCAGATATGCTTACAAGATATAGCAAAATAGTAGGTTATGATACATTTTTTTTAACAGGCACTGACGAGCACGGTTTGAAAATAGCACAATCAGCTCAACAAAAAAATAAAACAGCCCAAGAGTATAGCGACATAGTAAGTGCAAAATTCAAGCAACTTTGGGATGATTTTGATATATCCTATGACAAATTTATAAGAACTACAGACAAAGAGCACAAAATAGGGGCACAAAAGGCATTTATGGTTATGTTCAAAAATGGCGATATATACAAAGGCAACTATGAAGGAAACTATTGTGTAGGGTGCGAAACATTTTTCACCAATTCGCAACTAATAGATGGAGAGGGTTGTCCAGATTGTGAAAGACCTACAAATATAGTCAAAGAAGAAAGCTACTTTTTTCGTCTTTCAAAATATCAAGATAAACTACTTGAGCTATATGAAAATAATCCTGAGTTTATTTTGCCAAAAGCAAAAGCAAAAGAGATAATCAATTTTGTCAAAAGTGGTTTAAATGACCTATCTATATCAAGAACAAGTTTTAGTTGGGGAGTTGCCTTGCCAAGCGAGATGAACGAATCACAACATGTGATGTATGTATGGTTAGATGCCTTGATGAACTATCTAACTGCTATTGGCTATGGAAATGATGAAAAAAATATAAAATATTGGCCAGCAAATACACATATAGTAGGAAAAGATATACTAAAATTTCACTCAATATTCTGGCCAGCATTTCTCATGAGCCTTGATATGCCTCTGCCAAAACATATCTGTGCGCATGGTTGGTGGACAAAAGATGGCGAAAAGATGAGCAAATCAAAAGGCAATGTTGTCAATCCACAAGATATAGCAAACAAATATGGTCTTGATGAGCTTCGTTATTTTTTATTAAGAGAGGTTCCGTTTGGTCAAGATGGTGACTTCTCTAAAAGAGCATTGGTCAATAGAATCAATAGCGACCTTGCAAATGATTTAGGAAATCTTTTAAATAGAGTTCAAGGTATGAGTGGAAAATACTTCAACTATAAGTTAGATTCAAAAAATGTAATAAAATACCACGAACAAGAGATAAAAATTGCACACGATATAATCGCAAACTTAGAAAATTATATATTTAGTATGCAAATAAATCGCTATTTAGAAGATATATGGACGATTATCACTCTTGCAAACAAATCTATAGCCCAATACGAACCTTGGGATCTTATGAAAAACGGTGATACAACAAAAGCTATGGCAGTAGTAGCATTAGTAGCAAATTTGGTAGCAAAAATCGCACTGCTTATTGATTGTGTTATGCCACATAAAACTAAACAAATATCAAAATCACTTGGCATAAAAATAGACGCAAAAACTTATGAAAGTATCATAACAGATAAACTTCTAATAGACAAGTTTCATATATCTAAAATAGAACAACTATTTCCAAAGATAGACGAAACTTTTGATATACAATCTAAAATAGAAAAAAACATACCAGCAATAAAAACAACAAATACAATGCAAGAACAAAACTTAGTTTCTGTAGATGATTTTTTTAATTCAATTATAAGAGTAGGACAGATTGTATTTGTAGATGATATCAAAAAATCAGATAAATTATATAGACTGCTTATAGATATAGGGGAAAATAAACCTCGTCAAATAGTCGCTGGTATAAAAACATATTATAAAAAAGAAGAGTTGCTTGATACACAAGTGTGTTTAGTGTCAAATCTAAAACCAGTTAAACTTATGGGGATATTAAGTGAAGGTATGATACTTGCATCAAAAGACGAAAGTGGTTTGAGTTTGATAAGGCCGGAAAAACAAAAAAAACCCGGCACAAAAATATCGTGATATTGATGATAAACAGGCTTCCTTAGCTCAGCTGGATAGAGCGATGCCCTCCTAAGGCATAGGTCACATGTTCGAATCATGTAGGGAGTACCAGACTTTAAAATATCAATCTGCAAAATACAATCGGAACAGTTTTAAAGGTTTTTTAAGATAAGTTCGTTAAACTAAACAAAATTTAAAAGGATAAACATTGGATATTCAAACCATATCAACTATAGAGAGTGCCTCTCCCATACAAAGCAAGAAAAACAGCCTTATGAAATTTGGTGTGGCATTTTTATTTATAATTATAGTATATATAGCTGTTAGCTTCTCGCACAGTGATATAGCGAACAACAATTTCCTAATAATAGCAGCAGTGTTTGGTGCATATATGGCTATGAATATAGGAGCCAATGATGTGGCTAACAATGTAGGTCCAGCTGTAGGCTCAAATGCCTTAAGTATGATGGGCGCTATTGTTATAGCCGCTATATTTGAAGCAAGTGGAGCTTTAATCGCTGGTGGTGATGTAGTTAGCACTATAAAAAAGGGTATAATAGACCCAGCGATGATAGATAATCCAGATATTTTCATATGGGCTATGAGTGCTGCTTTATTGAGTGCTGCTTTGTGGTTAAATTTTGCTACATACTTTGGTGCACCTGTATCAACAACACATTCAATAGTTGGTGGTGTTATGGGTGGTGGCATAGCGGCGGCTGGTTTTGCTATAGTTGCTTGGGGAACTATAGGCAAGATAGCTGTAAGCTGGGTAATATCTCCTGTGCTTGGTGGTTTGATAGCAGCTTTATTTTTATATCTTATCAAAACACAAATAGTGTTTAAAAAAGATAAAATAGCAAGTGCTAAAAAAATGGTGCCTATACTTATGGCTATCATGACGATAGCATTTTTTACATATATTTTATTGAAAGGTTTTAAAAAAATTATAAAAATTGACTTTCCTATAGCATTGTCAATCGGCATGGCTGTAGGAATAACAGTGTATTTTTTAGTCAAACCTTTGATAGCAAATGCATCAAAGAAACTCAAAAACAATCGCACAAGTGTAAATACACTTTTTAATATACCGCTCATATTTTCAGCTGCACTTTTGAGTTTCGCTCACGGAGCTAACGATGTAGCAAATGCTATAGGACCATTGGCAGCTATAAACGATGCTGTAATTTCTGGTGGTGAATTTGGTGGAAAAGTTGGCATACCATTGTGGGTCATGGCTGTTGGTGCTGTCGGTATCGCTATTGGTTTAGCTTTGTATGGACCAAAACTTATTAAAACAGTCGGTAGCGAGATAACACAATTGGATCAAATGCGAGC
Source organism: Campylobacterota bacterium (assembly GCA_003643835.1). Taxonomy (GTDB): domain Bacteria; phylum Campylobacterota; class Campylobacteria; order Campylobacterales; family Arcobacteraceae; genus B24-G6. The sequence continues at coordinate 4,672 of QMKX01000005.1, read as the reverse complement.
ATTTAGTATAGCACTTGCTGCTGCGATTACAGTGATATTAGCTTCACAATTAGGTTTGCCAGTAAGTTCAACTCATATAGCAGTAGGTGGTGTGTTTGGTGTAGGCTTTTTGAGAGAATACATTGACAATACTGAAGCAAATCTGATAAAACAAACAAAACAAAGATTTAAAGATGACCAAAAAGAGTTAGAAAAGTTCGAAAAAGAGTTCAAAAAACTTGACAAAAAAGAAGACAAAAGCAAAAAAGAGTATCAAAAAGTTATAGACCTCATGGGCAAGATAGAGGAACTTCAAGAGTTGGTCAAAGATGATAAAAAAGAGTTCAAGCAAGCTAAGAAGATAAAATATGTCAAAAGAGATGCTTTGAAAAAAATAGCAGCCGCTTGGGTAATAACTGTGCCGGTTGCTGCTACACTTAGTGCGAGTTTATTTTATATGATAAAAGGTTTTATGTTGTGAAAGATAGCATTTATACAATTAGCAACAAAATCCTATTGTTAAATCTAAGTTTTATTTTAACATATAATGAAGGTGAATATGAACTATGATATATGAAAACTTTATAAATAAACTACAAAATGAAAGCTTCACTACATTGGAGACAACTCCACAGCACGAACCAACATTTGACGATATCATAACAAATATCAAATCAAAAAATATCATAAACAAAATTGATGGCTTCACAGTCACAGACAACCCACTATCAAGACTAAAATACAGCTCTTTACTTGGCAGTATAAAATTAAAACAAAACTTTGACAAACCAGTGATAGCTACCATGACCATGAGAGACAGAAATAAACTTGCCTTACAATCAGATCTGCTTGGAGCAAATGATTTTGATATTTGTTCATTTTTGTGTCTCACAGGTGATCCAGCAAAAATATCAGACCAGCCACAAACCAAAGGTGTGTTAGAAGGTAATTCAAACCTTCTTTTGAAAATGATATACTCATACAACAATGGTATGGATTATAGTGGAAAAATGTTCAAAAAAACAATAAAACCAATATATCCATTTACTGTCATAAATTCATATGCAAAAAACTTCAAAACACTTGAAAAAAAGATGTTAATCAAAATAAAATACGGTTCAGTAGGTATCATAACTCAGCCAGTTTTTGATATAACAAATGCAAAAAAATTGTTGGATAGTTTTCAAACGGTTACAAAACTATTTGATGACAATAGAGCAAACTGCCAGCTTGTATTTGGCATATTTGCTATAACAAGACTACGAACCGCTATTTTTTTATCTTCACATGTACCCGGAATAAATGTGCCGCAAACTTGGATAGACAAACTAAGCCGCGCATCTAAAATCAGTGAAAAAGAGGAGTATAAAGTAGGTATGAAACTTAGTTTAAATCTATATAAAGATATAAAAAAACTTCACAACAAAACTCATATCATGACAGCAGACAATTTTGACATAGCTAAAGTTTTACTTGATGTATAGATATGCTTGTATAGATGTAGGCTTGAAAAGAATTGGCTTGGCAACATCTTTGATATTGAATATAGCAACTCCACAAAAAGCAATACAGCGCAAAAATAGAAATCAAGCATCAAAAGATATAGATAAATTTTTGACCTCTTGGAATATAAACAAACTTATAATAGGTTTGCCAAGCTGCAATAGTGAGACAGCTAGACGAATAAAACACTTTGCAACACTTTTGAAGTTTAACAAACCCATAATATACCAAGAAGAAGATATGTCAAGCAGTGAAGCCAAAGAACTAATAAAAGGCAAAATAAAACAAAAAAGAGACGGCAGGATTGATAGTATATCGGCACAACTTATTTTACAAAGGTATTTAGATGAACATAAAAGAATTTAAAAATATAGTCAAAAACACAAGATGCACAAGACGATTTAAACCAAATATGAAAATAGACAAATCTACACTATTAGAGCTAATAGACGTAGCAAGAGAGGTCTCAAGCGCAAAGAATTTGCAGCCACTTAAATATATAATCATAACAGACGAGAAAATCAAAGAAAAAATTTATAAGCCGCTTGTGTTTGCTGCTGGCTTGCCAAATTGGACACAAAAAATAGACGAAAAACCATCTGCTTATATATTGGTGCTTGATGATAAAAGCATAGATGGATTTAGTGCAGTTGATAGTGGTATAGCGATGCAAACTATTATGTTGGGAGCTACTACTATAGGTTTAAGTGGGTGTATGATGGCAAGTATAAACAAAGTTGAATATAAAAAGATACTTAGTTTGCCAAAACATATAGAACCAATGTTTATAATAGCACTTGGAATCAAAAACGAAACCATACATACAACGACAGCAAAAGACGGCGATACTTTGTATTATAGAGATACAAATGACAACCACATAGTACCCAAACGCTCAATAGATGATGTCATATTAGAAGTTATTTAAGCCATAAACACTATCAAAAAACGAATAAATATAAACAATACAATATAAATTTTATGCTTAAGTTTATTTTTATATTATATTATATTAGTATAATATGATATCAAAAAAGGATAAAATATGAAAAAAGTATTATTGATAGTTGTATTGGCAACATTGTCGTGGTCAGTTACAGCAAAACAAGTTATGAGCAAGATTTATATAAAAGCGGATAAACACAAAACTCAAGAGTTTGATGTCAAAATGAAGATAAACAACAAAGACGGTGAAAGCAAGGAGAGGTTTTTTACCAACAAAAAACAGATAAAAAAAGTAGTAGAAAAGGTCTGATAAAGTTTTATAAACCAACAAAAATAAAAAATAGCTCACTTTTGACTATATCAAAAGATGGAGAAAAAAATCAGTGGATATATTTGCCGGTATTTAAATCTATTAAAAAACTAAATACAAAAGAGAGATCAAAAAGTTTTATGGGTTCTGACTTTAGTTATATTGATATAGCTGGGCGTGAGTTAGACGATGATAAACACAAGATGTTGAAAATTGATAAAAAGTATTATTATATAAGAAGCACCCCGATTGATAAAAAAGATGCTTATAGCAAAATGGAGTTAATAATTGACAAAAAGAAGTTTGTAGCTTTGAAAATCATATTTTATGATAAAAAAGGCAAGCAACTTAAAACCTTGGACAACAAAGAGTTCAAAAAAGTTAAAGGTAGCTACTTTGCAGTTTTGTCTGTGATGAAAAACTTAAAACACGGTGGAAGCACCAAGCTTGAAGTTAGTGAAATAACAGTAGTGAAGATGTAGGCTATATAGGTATGAAAAGTTTAAAATAGTATGAAAAAACTTTTACTTTTATTGTCGTTGATAGCGATTTTGCAAGCAGAAGAATTGTCTGTTGCAGATGAACCAGAATTCGAAAACAATAGCAAAACAGAGTCGTTGAGTATTGATGATGTTGATTATAAGTCATCTACAAAACAAAAAGATAGCAACTATCTTGAAAAGGCATTTTCAGGCAATATTGGCTTTAGTTATTTTGATGGCGAAGGAAACACAAGAAACTCCTATTTTGGCACCATACGACATGAGGATACATTTTTTGATTTTATCAAAACAAAACTTGAATACAGAGCTTCTAAAACAATAGTCAGACAAACATTTGAACTGAGTGAATTTGGCGGTATTGGTCTGCCAAAAACTATAGAAATAGAAAGAAAATACAACACAAGTGGTTTTAGAGAAGCATATGTTGAGTTAAACTTAGGACGATATGCATCGGTTTCTGCTGGCAAACAAGTCGTAGTATGGGGGCAGTTTGATGTGTTGTCGCCTATAGATGCTGTTTTGCCATTTGAAGAATCGAGTGGTATTTTGTCTATGTCAAAAGCACAAAATAGACTGCCTATAAATATGGGGATACTCAAACTTTATGCAACTGACAAGCTACATATAGAGGCATACTACTTTCCGGGAATTACAAGAGACCCTATGGTGCAAAAAATAGTGGACGATGGTATAGAGTATTATGACAACAATCAAACAAACTTTACGATAAAACAAAAAGATATAGAAGTGCCTGAAGATGAAGCTCACCATGCTTTTCGTTTGATATACTATGGCGATAGTTTTACATTTGGGGTCACAAAATTTAGCGGGTATGAAAAATACTTCAGCTTTAACAACCAAGCAACCAATGGCACCACAGGCAATATCATCACGCCGCACCCAGAAGTAGAGAAAGTTGATATGACAGGAGTTGAGCTATCTGTTCCTGTAAATAGATGGACATGGAAAATTGACTACGAACAACATGGTGCAAATCAAGAACTTGAAGATTATGGAAGTTGGTATCCGTATGCCACAATGAATACCCAACAAAGAGACTTGAATGATTGGGTTATTGGTCAAAATGATGGCAAACTTTATATACCTATAGATACACAATTGGGAGCAGTTGGATTTGAATATAAGTCAGACAATTGGTTTACAAGTTTTGCATTGTTGAATATATCAAGAGAGTTTAAAGATAGTGAACAAGAACAACGATACGAACAAAGCAAAACAATATCAGAGCAAGTATGGGGCGATTATGATGAAGTGACAACAGTGCCTATGTTTAGCACCGCAAGATATCTTATAGTGTCCCCATTCCATAAAACCGATTTGAAACAATTTTTTATTCCAACCATCTAAGCTACCTTTCGTAGTAAACTTTTCGCATTATAACATTGTTTTCTTAAGCCTCTATAAAAAACTT
>QMKX01000004.1 GCA_003643835.1 Campylobacterota bacterium | reverse complement strand
TCTTTCATAGAGTTTATGATTACCTCTTGTGGCAAGGTTAGAAACTTTTCATCGAACTTTCCTATCAAAGCTGTGGGATGTTCGGTTATCGCTACAACTTCATCGAGAAGTTGCGGGTCTATATCTATGGTTATGGCCTCTTTTTTTGCTATTATCTCAAACTGCTTTAGTATAGTTTTTCGTCTTTTGTGTTGGTCTAATACCACCGCACCTTGCTTCAAAACTTGAAAATACTCATCAATCGTTCCAAAAGCCACACTATCAAATGATATAGATCGGTGTATGTTTGTATGTTTGTTTGATGTGGCACCATAACAAGATATATCTATATTTTCATCGCCTATCATAGCTACTATGCCACAAACAGGTCGTATGAAATTGTATTTGCCTTCACCCCATCTCATGGATTTGCCAAAATCAAGAGTCCCTAACAATTGATTTATCATATCGCCTACGAGTTTATGTGTAGATAAACCTACTTTTAGGTTTTCAAAATACAACACCTCTTGAGCGTTTATATTTTTTGTGCCCAATTTTTCTATACTTACATCGCATTTTTTAGCAAAACTTATACAAGCATTTGTCGGTTTGCCATCTTTGTAGGCTATATCAAGTGGGGCACCTGTGTATTTTTGTGTCTTATTCGGTTGTTTTGTAGGTATAGCCTCGCTATAAAATACAAGCCGTCTTGGAGTATAATAAAACTCAAACCGGGCTTCAAGTTTGTATATGTGTAAAATATCTTGCCACTTTGTTTCTATATTTGGCAACTCTTTAAGCAAGGCAATAGCTGGCAACTCTTCAAGCAGTATCTCTATAAGTATAGGTTTTGTTTTAGTCATTTGTCTTCTGTCTTTTCTTTGTGTTTGTCTATTTGATTTTTGTTCATGCCGTTTATAAACCAAAAAAGCAAAACTATAAACCCGACAATCATCACGATATCTAAAAACTCTTTCATAGCATATGTCCTTTGTCTTTATATAAATATATAGTTGCAACATCTTTGAAAAATTTTATTGCATTTTTACTATCTGTTATTGTATCGTTTGAACCTAAAAATATCTCTATGTTTATACCTTTGTTTGTCAAGTTTTTCAATTTTTGTATATCCCACTGGAAGTTTAGCAGTTCGTCTAATTGTCTTAAAGTTCCGTTTGTTTTGTATTTGTTTATGTTTTTGTTTGTGATATTTTTCAAAAACTGTTCTGTATATATTTTGTCGTTTCTTTGAAAAAAGCTCAGTTGTTGTTTTATAAAATTTTTGCTTTTGTTTTGGAAAAAAGCGGGGCTTATCAACTGAAGTTTATCTACTCTATTTGCAGCACTCATACAATACAAAAAAGCTTTGATAGCACCATAGCTAAACCCAGCTACTACAAACTGCTTGTCTTCGAGATAATTTTCAAAAAGTTTTTGTTCGTTTTTTAGACAAAATCCACTAAAATATCTCATATCAAACCTTTTTTTAGTTTTTGTTTGTGTTGCTTATAAAAAGGCATATGATAGCTTAAAAGAAGCCAAAATTTTTTTGAGTGGTTTTTCTCTTTTATATGGCAAAGTTCGTGAAGCACTACATAAGATATCACATCGATATCAAACTGAAGTAGCATGATATTTATACTAATTTTATCTTCACTGCTACAGCTGCCCCATTTTGATTTAAAGTATTTATAATTTATACCAGTAGGGTTAAAACCAGTTTTTTTGATAAAATTAGAAAATATCTCATCTATAATTTTCTGTGAATTTTTGTTATAAAATTGTTTTAAAGCATAAAAAAACACTTCGTTTGAGCTATGATATTTTTTGTTATAAGATACTACTATATTTTCGTTTTTTAAAGTGATACAAATATCATCTATAAAGCTATTTTCTACTAGTTTAGCTTTATGCGTTTTACCCAAAAACTTTATATCGCGATTTGATAGAAAATCAAACATATGTGTAGGTTTAGCTTTTTTGATATGCTTACCTATCCAAGGTATAAACTTTTGATATATTTTTTCAAACTGTTTGTCGCTATAATTTATAGGCGCTTTTATGGTCACTAATTTTTGGCTATTTAAAACCACAGTGGTTCGTCTGATTTTGTTTGATGTGTGAAATTTTAACTCGAACTTATATCCGTCTATATCTTTAAGCAAACAAAACCTTCAAAACCTTCAAAGTCAAATATGTGACAAACCCCACAACCAAACCAACAAAAAAATCAAAACCAAAACCAAAACCAAAAACTATATCGTTTATATGATGAAGTATGTCTATATTGTGACTAAATATACCACCACCAACGAGAAGCATAGCTGCTGTTCCAACTATGGTTAGTAGTTTTATAACTTTTGGCAAAGCAAATACGAGAGTTTCACCAAACTTTTGTTTGGAACTATTTTTTGTGCTATTGTTTATGATATAAAAGCCAACATCATCCATACGCACAATCAACGCCACAAGCCCATACACCCCAATAGTAGCTACCATAGCTACTATAGTCGTGGCTATTATTTGTGTAGTTAAACTATAGTTTATAACTGTGCCAAGGGTTAAGATGACTATCTCAATAGATAAAACAAAATCAGTCAATATGGCGGATTTTATCTTTTGTTGTTCGGTTAAAATTTTTTTTTCGTTTTCTTTTGTTTGTTTGTTTGTTTTTTGTTTTATGTATTGGTGTATCTTTTCAAACCCTTCATATGACAAATACACACCACCTACGAGAAGTATAGGAACTATCAAAAAAGAGGCATAAGCAGAAAGCAAAAAAGCCACAGGAAGTATAAGCGCTTTGTTTATAAATGAACCTTTGGTTATAGCATATAGCACTGGCAACTCACGATTTGAAGCAAAGCCAGATGATTTTTCTGCATTTACTGCTAAGTCGTCACCTAATATACCAGCTGTTTTTTTGATAGATATCTTTGTGGCTATGGCTGCATCATCGAGCAACATAGCTATATCGTCAAGTATAGCAAAAATTCCACCTGTCATCTATCTGTCCTTTTTGTTGATTATACACTTTTTATCTTAAAAGCGATAAGTTTAAGCTATTTTTAGATGTTCTCTTAATAAACTTATGTTATAATACTAAAAAGGAAGTTATTGGAACAAATAGGTTTATATAAAGATGGTCAAATTTACGATAATATCACAGCCGATGAGTTGGTGTTGGATGGCGGACAAACCATACTCAATGACGACAGCGATAACTCACTGGAGATACTAAGACATACCACAGCACATATGATGGCACAAGCTATAAACGATACTTATAGTGGCGCTAAATTTTTTGTAGGACCTGTCATAAAAGATGGGTTTTATTATGACTTTAAAACAGACGAAACTATAGGTGAAGATGATTTACTACAAATAGAAAAAGCTATGAAAAAAATAGCTTCACAAAAACTTAAAATAGAAAAATACTCAACAACAAAAGAAAAAATAATAAACAAGTTTAAAAACGATGAACTTAAACTTGAAGTTCTAAAAAATATCAAAGATGACAATCTAACTATCTACAAGCAAGGTGATTTTGAAGATCTATGTCGTGGACCGCACCTGCCAAATACCTCAATGGCAAGGTATTTCAAACTCATTCGTGTGGCAGGAGCATATCTTGGTGGCGATGAAACCAAACAGATGATCACGAGGATATATGGCATAGCATTTTTTGACAAACAAAAACTCAAAGATTATGAACAGATGCTAATAGAAGCAAAAAAACGAGACCATAGAAAGTTAGGCACACAGCTAAAACTTTTTGCGTTTAGTGACAACATAGGTGCTGGCTTGCCTTTGTGGTTGCCAGCTGGTGCGAGAATGCGAGATAAAATAGAAAAACTTCTATACAAAGCACACAGAGTGCGTGGATATGAGCCAGTTCGAGCTCCTGAGTTGCTCAAAGCTCAAGCTTGGGTTAAATCAGGACACTACGACAACTATAGAGAAAATATGTATTTTACCAATATAGACAACCAAGAGTATGGCTTGAAACCTATGAATTGTGTTGGGCATATTGAGGTATTTAAACACAACCAGATATCATACAAAGACCTGCCTTTGAAGTATTTTGAATATGGCGTAGTGCATAGACATGAACAAAGCGGTGTTATGCATGGGTTGTTTAGAGTGCGAGAATTTACACAAGACGATGCACATATATTTTGTATGCCAAACCAAGTCAAAGAGAGCATATACGAAGTGCTTGAGTTTGTGCAAAGTCTTATGAGTTATTTTGAGTTTGATTATGAGATTGAGGTTTCAACTAAACCCAAAAAAGCGATAGGAAGCGATGAGTTTTGGCAAGCAACTACAAATAGCATAAAAGAAGCACTTGATGAGGCTAAATATAGTTATACTATAGATGAAGGTGGTGGGGCATTTTATGGCCCGAAAATAGACATAAAGATACTCGATGCAATTGGACGAAAGTGGCAGTGCGGCACTATACAAATAGATATGAACTTGCCAGAAAGATTTGACATAAGTTATAGATCTAAAGATGACAAAAAAGTTCGCCCTATTATGATACATCGTGCTATATTGGGTAGTTTTGAGAGGTTTATAGGCATACTTTTAGAGCATACATCTGGCGAGTTGCCATTTGCTATATCGCCTACATCTGTAGTGTTTATACCAATAACAGACAAGCATATACCATATGCCCAAGAACTTAAAGATGAACTACTTGATATTGCAGTAGATAGTGATATTTTTGCCAAAAACGAATCATTGAACAAAAAGATACGAACAGCAGAGAAACAAAAAACACCTATGATAATTGTCATAGGCGATGAAGAGGTCAAAAATGGATTAGTAGCCTTGAGAGACAGGCGAACAAATACAAAATCAAATATATCAAAGGAGATATTTATAAATATGATAAAAGAAGAATTGAAAAAGGCAAGAATTTGAGAGATAAAAATAGTAGAAAAAAGCAAGTCGTTATGAACCAAGAGATAAAAGCAAATGAATTAAGATGTTTAGGTGAGGATGGTTTTGCTTATGGAGTGATATCAAGATATGAAGCTATAGGAAAAGCAAGAGATCTTAACCTTGATTTAGTTTTGATATCACCCGATGCCAATCCTCCGGTCGCAAAGATTATGGACTACGGCAAGTTTAAATACGAACAAGAAAGAAAGAAAAAAGAAGCTAGAAAGAATCAACAAAAAATTGTTTTGAAAGAGACTAAACTATCTGTTAAAATAGCACAAAATGACATAAACTACAAAATAGAAAGATCAAGAAAATTTCTCGAAGCTGGTTACCATGTGAAATTTAGAGTATTTTTAAAAGGCAGAGAGATGCAAAACCCAGACGCAGGCAAAGATGTCTTAAATCGTGTGTGGCCTATGGTTGAAGATATTGGCATAAAAGACAACGAACCTAAATTTGAAGGCAGATTTATAAATATGCTTGTTCTGCCAAAAAAAGAGCTCAAAAGCAAAAATTAGAAGCTCATAAACTATCGTAAGGCACCTCAAAAAGTTAGAGGACACTTCGTAGTTTTTAGTGTTCCTCTTCACTCATCATAACAGACCCTGCGATATAAACATATGTAAGTATCATAAATATAAATGTTTGTAAAAATCCAAAAGCAGTAAGCAAGAAAAATCCAGGCAATGGTGCTATCCAAGGCACCAACATAAGAAGCACCATCAAAAACATATCATCGCCTTTGACTGAACCAAACAACCTAAACGACAATGATATTACACGAGAAAAATGCGATATCACCTCAATAGGAAACATCAAAGGAGCCAATGCCGGCACAGGGCCCATCATATGTCCTAAATATTTTTTCGCTCCGTTTTCTTTAAATCCTAAATAATTATAATATATAAATACCACAAGAGCCAATGACAAAGTGAAATTGATATTGCCGGTAACAGACTCAAACCCCGGAACTATACCCATCATATTTGCTACAAATATAAGCAAACCCAAAGTTCCAATAAGTGGCATAAATTGCCTCGCATTCTTTTCACCCATAGAGTCTGTGCCTATAGATACAACACCTTGAATATATGCTTCTAACACATTTTGTGCACCTGTTGGAACTATTTGTAGTTTTTTTGTAGCCAGTCTCGCTACAAAAAATACTATAATTACCGTCAATGCCAAGTGTGATGATATCATCCAAAACTGCTCATGACCGCCTATTGTGCCTAATATTGTCCACAATCTACCTTCCATAGTGCTAACTCCTTGTGTTTTTTATTATTTTATCTAAATAAATTTAAAATATCTCAATACCTATCTTTTTTGTTCGTCAAATCTTTTTGCAAAACCTTCTAAATCTTTTTTCTTTAGGTCGCCATTGTATATAATCTCTTCAGGTTTTATATCGTTGTCATGTAGCATTCTAGGCACCGCGTCTGCATTTTCTAATCTTTGCATATGCATGTCTAACTCATCTTCGCTATATGCCATTTGCATTTGTGCTGAAACTACATGAGGCAAAGATTCTATGACTTTCATTTTTTTGAGCTCTTCACTGACACTCTCGCCCTCAATTGTCACGATTATGCGACCTTTTTCATCGTGCAAATGATAATCACATGCATCGCAATCTTTTATGTCTTGGACCAATTGTTCTAAATACTTTGGCACTGTTTGCACCACTATGCTTGATATATTCATATTTTTTCCTTTTATACTTTTTTTGCTATTATTGTCGTGTTCATATCAAATGAATAATCCTGAACGAACACTATTTTGAAACCCGCTTTTTCAAGCTCACCTTGAAGCTGTTTAGATGTGACAAACTGCTTTATAGAATCAGGCAAATACTTATATGCCTCACTGTTACCCGATACTATTTTGCCGACAAGTGGCATGATATTTGTCATATAGAATTTTTTTATAGAACTAAACCAAAATTTTTTTTCATCTTTGGTAAACTCTAAAATTGTAAGCAACCCCTCAACTTTCAAAACTCTATAAAACTCGCTGAAAGCTTCTGCTCTATTGACAACATTCCTTATACCATATGCTATAGATACAATATCAACTGTGTTATTTTCTATCGGCAGATTTTGTGCAAACGCTTTTGTGAAGTTCGCATCTTTTATCTTTTGTTTTGCTATGTCTATCATCTTCGAGCTAGGGTCAATACCAGTTATTTTGTGAAGTTTTATGTTTAAATTGTTTGCTATTTTTTGCCAATATATCATCAAATCACCAGTGCCGCAAGCTACATCAACTATGTGATTGATGTTATCTTTGTCGTATAGTTTGTATGTTTTTCGCACAGCTTTGTTTCGCCAGCTTTTATCTATACCCATACTTAAAACTCTATTTGATATATCGTATCTTTTTGCTATAATATCAAACATCGCTACTATTTTATTTTGTTCTTTATTCATATTGTTGTTTGAACTGTCTCTTTGTTGTTGTAAATTTTTAGTTTTTTTGCTTTTGTTGTTTTGCCTTCGTCATTTATATCTATGATAACAATTTGCATAATTTTATCGCAATTGTTGTCTACCTCAAAATGCCCACCGATACCTGTCAAAAATTTCTGTGTAGGCACTTTGCTATGCATACCTATGATATTGTCTCTGCACCCTGTTAAGCCTATGTCGCTTACATAAAATGTGCCATCATTTATCTCATAATCATCAGTGCCTATGTGTGTGTGAGTGCCAAATATAGCTGATACTTTGTTTTCAAATAGTTTTATCATAACTCGTTTTTCTGCTGTAGTTTCAGCATGAAAATCCATGATTATGTGTTTGATATTTTTTTTTGTAAGTTCATCTACTATTTGTATGGCTTTACGAAATGGATTGTCGCATATTGGCATAGTAAATTGTCCCATCATATTGATGACAGCAAACTTTTCATCGGCAAAAGTATATATACCTACTCCCTTCCCATCCACTTCGTCTGGATAGTTTGCTGGCCTTAACACAGAACTATTTGATAACACAACTTTATAATCATCTTTTTTATCAAATGAGTGGTTGCCACCTGTAAATACATCTATGCCGGCTTTTTGCATCTCTTTTAAGTTTTTCTCTGTCATGCCAAACCCATGGCTTATATTTTCGCTATTTGCTATAACTATATCAATATTGTGTTTAGTTTTGATATCTTTTAAGAAAGTTTTTATCATAACTCTACCAGGGCGACCTACTATATCGCCTATCATACCAACTATCAATTTATTGTCTCTTTTGTGAAAAGTTTTGAGCCAACTCGTATCATGTTTGACCCACATTTTATAGCTGTTTCATAATCACCACTCATGCCCATAGACAATATAGTAGCAGTTCGTAACTTATCATAAATATCTTTGGTGATTTTAAAACTTTTTTCAATATTTTGTTTGTCTTTGCTATTTGCTCCTATGCACATAAGACCTTTTAGGTTTATGTTTGAACAATTTATTTCTATATTTCTATATGTTTGCAAAACATCATCTGGAGATATTCCGCTTTTGCTGTGTTCAAATGATGAGTTTACTTGAAGCAAGCACTTCATAATTTTGTTTTTGATTTTAAGTTTTTTGTCTAACTCATATGCCAATTCCAAGCTATCAAGCGAGTGGAAAAGTGTCGGGTTTATATCTATAAGGTTGTTTATCTTATTTTTTTGTAAGCTTCCTACAAAATGCCACCTTATAGGTAGTTTGTCGAGTTGCTTTGATTTTAATTTGATATCCTGGATTTTATTTTCACCGAAACTTTGTTGTCCTGCTTCGTAAAGTGTTTTTATCTCATTGGTTGTTGAGTATTTGCTTATAGCTACGATATCTACAATATGATGTTCGCTTTGATTTAATCTCGCTTTTTCTATAGCTTCAAATAGATTGTCAAGATTTGTTTCATATGTGCTTTTCATCGTAACTCTTTGAAATTGTATGCGCTATCTCTCAAAGCTTTTCGTATGTCTGTTTGGTGTTGTTCACCTTTTGTTTCTAAAGATATCGTCACATTTGCATCGCCAAAATCAAGTGAAAGTGAAGCTCTGTCATAGTCTATTTGGACTATATTTGCTTGACATGCTTCAAATATATTTGTAAGCTCTTTTAATGCCCCTGGTTTATCTATAAGAGTTACAACCATATTCATCTTGCGACTTGATTTTATAAGTCCTTTTTCGATTATAACAGATAACATAGTCACATCAATATTGCCACCACTTAACAAAGCTACGATATTTTTGTTTTTTATTTTTAATCTATTGTGTAGTAAAGCTGCTACAGTTGTAGCACCAGCACCTTCGACTACTATTTTTTGTTTTTCAAGCAAAAATAGCACTGCGTTTGCTATCTCTTTATCTTCAACTTTCACGATATCGTCAATACTTTCAAGCAAAAGCTTCAGCATCTTTTCGCTTGTATCTCGCACTGCTATACCGTCTGCTATGGTTTTAACTGTCTTTGAGTTTATCGGCTTTTTTGCTTCAAAAGATTCTTTCATAGACATAGCTCCAGAAGCAACTACTCCTACGATTTTGATATCTGGTTTGTGATATTTTATAGCTTTGGCAACTCCAGCTATAAGCCCACCACCACCAATTGGTACCAACACTATATCTATGTCGTTCAGTTGTTGCAATATCTCAAGCCCTATGGTAGCTTGACCACATATTACATCGTCATCTTCATATGGGTGTATGAAATTTTTTTGCTCTTTTTGACATATTTGTACCGCTTTTTTGTATGCCTCATCGTAGTTGTCTCCGTGTAATACAACATCAACACCATATGATTTAACACCATTTATTTTTAGTTGTGGTGTTGCTTCTGGCATGACAATAGTCGCATCGCAATTAAAATATTTTGCACTATATGCCACCCCTTGCGCATGATTACCTGCACTTGAAGCTACTATACCTTTGTCTCTTTCTTGTTTGCTTAGTTTTGATATTTTGTTAAAAGCTCCGCGGAGCTTAAAGCTACCAGTTTGTTGTAAATTTTCTTTTTTTAGGTATATATTGTTTGATACCATATCGCTTAATACCGGCGCATAAGCCAAAGGAGTTTTATATACTATGCCATCAAGATTTTCTTGAGCTTTTTTTATATCTATTATATCTATCATAAGCGATTGTATCTAAGTATTATTAGATATCATACAAAAAAGGACAATTGTGCCAAAAATATACATATATGCTAAAAGTGGACACTCTTATGGGCTTGACAATGTGCGAAGATGTAGTGCTATTTTCAACTATTTAAAATATTTTGAACCTATATTAACTACTTGTGATTATAGAGCAGCTACATATGCCAAACAGTATCTCAAAGTCAGTTTAGGTGCGGGAGTTGATATCATAGGTAACTTACCACACATGATGAATAGAGGCGATATACTTATATTTGATAGTGATGAGCCAAGTAAAACTATGATAGAACACATAAAAACTTTTTGTAGTTTGAGTTATGAGATAGGGGTGGATATACCTTTGGATATAGTAGATGAAATATTTTTAGAACAAAAACAAACTTTGTGGCAATATGGTATATTTTTTGGCGACGATGACTATCACAATGAACTTCTCAAACTTTGCGAACAAAACTTTACTACAGATATGCCACTAATCATGGGGCACTATTTTTTCTATAAAAATGAGCATAAACTTAAACAGATATTTAAAAATCTTATAGATGAAGAGTTTTATCAAAATAGAGTTAGACAAACCAAATATCTATTAACTGCTTCAGTTCATACAGCTTTAGAATCATTATACAGCGGAAACAATCCTGTGTTTTATGAAAGAAAAGATAAAGTAGTGCCAAACAAACATCTCATAAATGATTATAAGATACCTACTATTAGTGGCGACAGTATGCGAGAGATTATTTCAAATTTTTTAACACAAACAAAATAATAATCTTTCAAGACACTTTTAAGCTTGTTTGGATATAATCCTTTTATGAAAATTTTTAGAGATATTTTATTAGCCTTTTTTGTGCTTTTTGTTTTATTTGGTTGCGGACACAAAGGTGACCCTATATACATAGAAAGTAAAACAACAAAATGATATACGACTATCTAATCATAGGCTGTGGAGTAGCAGGCTTAAATACAGCGAGATATATACCAAAAAACAAAAAGGTATTAGTCTTGTGCAAAAAATCACCTTGGCAGTGTAATACATTTTTCGCACAAGGTGGTATAGCAACTGCTAAAAATAAAGACGACATAAACTTATATATAGCAGATATATTAGAAGCAGGAGTGCATCAAAACAACACACAAGCAGTTGAAATTTTAAGTTCGCACTCAATCAAAGTTATAGATGACCTAATACAAGATGGCATGAAGTTTGATACAAATCCTGATGGTAGCTTGGCTTTTACAAACGAAGCAGCACATAGCAAAAGTAGAGTTTTGCATGCAGATGGTGATGCCACAGGGAGAAATTTGCATATGTTTTTATTGAATGAGTGCAAACACGATATAATAGACAACTCTATAGTCGTAGATATATTATTGCAAGATGGTATATGCTATGGTGTGGAACTGTTACAAAACAAAAAAATCAAACGAGTTTTTGCACACAATACTATATTAGCATCAGGTGGGGTCGGTTCTATATATAAGTTTCATACAAACTCTACAACTATATCAGGTGATATTCAAGGTATTTGTGTCGAAAAAAATATAAAACTAAAAGATATGCATTTGATGCAGTTCCACCCTACTGTTTATGTGGAGCAACAAACAGCCCAAAAACAACTACTCACAGAAGCCTTGAGAGGCGAAGGTGCCATAGTTGTAGATGAAAATGGTTATGCATTTTTAAAAGATTATCACAAAAACGCTGAGTTAGCCCCAAGAGACATAGTAAGTCGTGCTATATTTGATCATATAAAAAAAACAAAATCAAAAATATATTTAGATATGAGCAGCTTTTCAAAAGATGAGTTTGAAAAAAGATTTCCAAATATCTACCACAATTTTTTAAAGTTAGGGTACAAGATACCTTTTGACAAAGTGCCAATATCACCAGCTTTTCATTATAGCATGGGCGGAATTAAAGTTGATAATAATAGTTTGGTCGCAAATACTAAAAATCTTTTTGCAGTTGGTGAGGTAGCTTGTACAGGTGTTCACGGAGCAAATAGATTAGCTTCAAATTCACTACTTGAGGGTTTAGTATTTTCTCATCTTGCGGTTGAAAAAAGCTTAAACAATAGATTCAAGATTGATATAAACAAACTAAATATAAAACAAAAAGAGTATAAACTCCAAATCCCATCTGACAAAAAAATCAAAGAACAACTTCGTAATCTTATGTGGAAAACAGTAGGCATAATACGAAACGCCGATGAACTCAAAGAAACATCTATCAAAATAGACCAGATGTTATCAAACGATATAGGAAGATTGTTGTATCTTAGACTTCTAACGGCAAGTGCTATAGTCAAAGAGGCTATAAACAACACAAGTTCCATAGGAGCACATTATTTACAAAAGGATAAAAAATGAAATTTTTTCTGATACTTACGGTTGCCGCATTAAATATGATGGCAAATAGCGGCGAGATACAACAAAACGACATAACTATGACATGGGTTGGCATAAGTTCGCTTATTGTATTTGTAGTTGGATACTATTTTGTCGCAGCAGAAGAAAAATACCACATAGACAAAGCTAAACCAGCTTTACTTATAGGCACGGTTATGTTTATGCTTGTAGCGCTTTATTATAGTATCAATGGCCTAAATATGGATTTGGTTCATACACAAGCAGAGCATTTGATACTTGAAATAGCAGAGATATTTTTCTTTTTGTTTGTAGCTATGACATATATAGAGACCATGATACATATGGGAGTATTTGAAAAACTCAAATACAATCTCGTATCAAAAGGTTATTCGTATAGGAAGTTGTTTTGGATTACTGGATTTTTGGCATTTTTCCTCTCACCAATAGCAGACAATCTTACAACAGCTTTGATATTATCAACAGTGCTGATAACCATAGAACAAAAAAACAAGATATTTTTAGTTCCTGGTGCTATCAATGTAGTTGTAGCAGCAAATGCAGGTGGTGCTTGGAGCCCTTTTGGAGATATAACTACACTTATGGCATGGACTGCTGGCAAAGGCACATTTGGTGACTTTTTATATTTGTTTCCAGCATCGATATTAGGATACTTATCAACAGCACTTTTATTATCGAAAGTAGTGCCAAAAACTTGCCCAACTGCACCAGATGACACACAAAAAGTGCCAGTAGTTGATGAGGGGGCAAATATAGTTATGGCTCTTGGGGTATTTACAATCTTTAGTGCCGTGATGTCGCATCAGGTGCTTCACCTGCCTGCTATGTGGGGTATGATGTTTGGTTTGTCGCTTTTGAAACTTTTTGATTATAGTTTAAAAGTTAGACACGGTCAAGGATTTGGAGTGTTTAATTCAATGTCAAAGATAGAGAACAATACACTTTTGTTTTTTTTCGGAATACTTGCAGCCGTAGGCGCCTTGTATTTCATAGGTTGGCTTGGATTAGCTGCTGTAGTTTATGACCCGCATATTTTAGGCCCAACTATGTCAAATATAGCAGTAGGATTTTTGAGTGCTATTGTCGACAATGTGCCTGTGATGAGTGCTGTGTTGAAAGCCTCACCAAATATGGGCTTGGAGCAGTGGATGCTCGTGACTCTCACAGCAGGAGTAGGTGGAAGTCTCATATCGTTTGGTTCTGCTGCTGGAGTTGGAGTGATGGGAAAGCTACCGGGAGTTTATACTTTTGGCGCTCATATGAAATACTCTTGGATGATATTTGTAGGATATATCGTGTCTATCGTAGTTTGGTATGTGCAATACGAGATATTTAAAATTGGAATATAAGGAGAAAAATTGGTAGATTTGTGTTATTATGAGGTGCTGTCTGTAGAGAAAAGCGCAGACAAGACAACTATAAAAAAGGCATACAGAAAGATGGCTATGAAGTATCACCCTGACAAAAACCCAGGTGATAAGCAAGCAGAAGAGAGTTTCAAAGCAGTCAATGAAGCATATCAAGTGTTAAGTGATGACAACAAAAAACAGTTATACGATAGATATGGCAAAGAAGCAGTCCAACAAAATCAAACACAAGGTGCCAGCAGAGGATTTGGCGATATTAGTAGTATGTTTGAAGATATGTTCAATGGCAGTTTTGGTCAACAAAAAACACAAAAAAGCTACAACTACGAACTTGATATGATCATAGAACTGCCAGTTGATTTTATGGAAGCTATAAAAGGAGTTGAAAAAGAGGTTTCATATAGCTACAAAAGCGCTTGCAAAAGCTGCAAAGGCACAGGTGCAAAAGGTGGCAAACTTAGTAGCTGTAGTAGTTGTGGCGGAGCAGGCGAGATACATAGCCGCCAAGGGTTTATGACTTTTGCTCAAACTTGCCCGCATTGTCGTGGAAGTGGCAAAAGTGTAGCAAAAAATTGTAGTGATTGTAAAGGTGATGGTTATGAAACAAAAAACAGCAAGTTCAAAGTCAATATACCAGAAGGTATAAATAGTGGCAACCGCATAAGAGTTAGCGGCAAAGGAAACTTAGCTCCAAATAAAACGAGAGGTGATCTGTATATAAATATAGTGGTCAAAGAAGATGAGCATTTCGTGCGACATGACGATGATATATATCTTGAGGTGCCTATATTTTTCACGCAAATCGCTTTAGGTTGCACTATAAAAGTGCCTAGTATAGTGGGAGCTTTGGAATTAAATGTGCCACCAAATAGCAAAGACAAAGAGCATTTTGTATTTAACAATAAGGGAGTGAAAAATGTCAACACTCATAGAAAAGGTAACTTCGTAGTGCAAATAAAAATAACATATCCAAAAACTCTTGATATAAAACAAAGCAAACTACTAAAAGAACTTCAAGAAAGCTTTGGCATAGATAGCAAGCCATATGAAAAAAACTTCAAGGATATGTTCAAAAAAGCACAAAATTGGTTTAAATAATTGAAACAACTAACTACAAACATAGTAGCAGGAAAATACAAAAATACAAAATTGAAGCTACCAAAATTGGAAACTACAAGGAGTAGCAAAGCTATACTTAAAGAGTCGTTTTTCAATACTTTACAATACGATATTGTTGATAAAATTTTTGTGGAGTGTTTTGCTGGTAGCGGTAGTGTAGGACTTGAAGCCATAAGTCGTGGTGCAAAGAAAGGTTATTTTATAGAGTTGAATAAACACAGCTTCAATATACTACAAAACAATTGTCAAATAGACGACAAAAAAACTATATGTATACATGGCGACAGTTTTGAAAAAACGCCACGACTTTTACTAAATATAGATATAGAATCGCAAATAATTTTATATATAGACCCGCCATTTGAAAAAGCATCAGCTGGCATATATCAAAAAACCTTTGATATGATAGAGTTGATATCAATACAAAATATATATTTAATAGCATTTGAGTATGAGACAGGTTTTGATATACCAAAAACAATAGGCAAATTTAAACTGAACAAAACCAAAAAATTTGGGCGAAGCTCACTTGGCTACTATGTATAAATTATCCTTGTGGTTGTTGTTTGGTTTGGTGCTATTGGTGTTTGTGTTGCCATATTTTTACGTGTTGTCGCCATATGAGCTGCATAGCTCTAAAATACTTTTAAGCCCAAGCATACACAATATATTTGGCACCGATAGGTTAGGGCGAGATATTTTTGCTAGAGTTTTGCAAGGCGGTCAAGTATCGCTGATAATAGGTTTTGTCAGTGCTACTATATCTATTTTTGTAGGTTTAATTGTAGGCATAACAGCAGGATATTTCAAAGGATATATAGATAAAATTACCACCATAGTTATAGACCTATTTTTGACTTTTCCTACATTTTTTTTGTTGTTGGCTATCATTAGTTATATAGATGCCTCTATTGTAGTGTTGATAATCGTCCTCAGTGTCACTGGCTGGATGGGCACCGGTAGGCTTATAAGGTCTTTGTCATATGAGATAACAGACAAGCCATACATAGATATACTAAAAGTCGCAAAAGTGAATAGATTTAAAATTTTGTTTAAATACTACACACCGCTTATATCGCCTATATTGTTGGTCTCTTGGACTTTTGGAGTTGCCGGAGCGATACTTGCAGAATCGAGCTTGAGTTTTTTAGGACTTGGTATCAATCCGCCACAAATGAGCTGGGGAAGTTTGATAAGTGAAGGTAGAGCTATACTTGATATAGCTTGGTGGGTTAGTTTTTTTCCGGGATTTTTTATATTTATTGTCACATTTTGTTTGTTTCAAATTTTGGATAAATTTCAGCAAAACATACAGAAGTAGTCGCAATATTTGCGAACACGAGATAGGAAACTATAGACAAGCTTCGCCTCACAATGATAGTTTGTCTGCTAAAGCGATATACCAAAGAATAAAATATATTTTATGTTCTCGGAACCCCTGACTACTTATCAGAGAAATTTGCTTCGCAAACCGCACCAGCTTTTCTGGTCTGGGGCAAAATATGAAACAAGCAAGAAAACAAAATATATTTTTGTTTGTAGTAGCTTGAAACTTCAGCCCCGAACAAAGTTGCGGGGTTCCGAGTTTTTTGAGTTCTTTTCAAAAAATATTATAGTCTATATCGTCACTCGCAACTCACATATCGTCCCGAAGATTGTCGACAATGTATATATGAAGTTGTGTTTCAATTATCAAAATTCAATACTTAACAATAAAAATAAAAAACCATCTACTGTCGAAATTTTAGGGTCAAGCTCTTGTAGTCTTTGAGAGTGTTTTCAAGTTGTTTTAGAAACATATCAGGAGCAAATTGTAGCATATCGTGTATGCTATCAAATCGTTTGTAGTCAATACTGTCTTGGGTCTTTGTCTCTGGGTGGGTGTCGCTGTGCCATATATCTACTTCGTCTTGTGTCATGGTATCTTTGATATGCCGTATGTATAGCTTCCTGCTGTGTGGAGAATCGGCGAAAAGTAGCTGCTCTGGCACTTCTAACACTTGGGCTATATATGGCACAAGCTCTATGCGTATAGCTACTTGTCCGTTGAGATAGGCATATACAGAGGTTTGCGATGGCGGCTCGCCTGTGCTTTCGAGCTTTGGTTCGAGCTCGAGAAGTTTTTTGTAAAACTCTATTTTGTTTATATTTTTATCTTTTAGATATAAATTTACTCTCTCATATACTTTCATAATACTGGTATCCTATAATTTTACATCTATTATATAAAAACTAACAACATATTTGCTGTATTGTAGAAAATATATCGCCGATTTATAATGTATAATACATAAATATTGTAATTTGTCTATGGAATAAAAGCAATATATTTACAAAAATTAAGCTTGATAAGATAAAATAGCACACCTTAAATGTAATATTCATATATAGTGTAATTTGTTGTTTTAGATTATAAGATATTTGATATTGTAGTTATTGGTAAAAAAAGGAGATTTTTATGCAAGAAAATCAAAAAGATAGCAACAAAACTATCATCATACACCAAGGTGCGAGCAATGCCATAGGTATAGTGTCGTTTATATTTGGGCTCATAAGTGTGTTTATATTATCGCCTCTATTTGTGCCTCTGGCACTTATATTTGGAACGATAGGTATAATCAAAAAGCAAATGCTTTGGAGTATATTGGGAATAGTTCTGGCGATAATAGGCTTCGTTACATCACCTATATTGATGGGAATGCTGGCAGCTATAGGCTTGGCTTGAGCATAAGTGGGTATGTGTATTGTGTGAAGCAATACACATACGAACTGTTTAAAAAAGGAAAAAAATGAACGAATTATTAGCAAAAACATTAGGCGGATTGTCTAAAGAATATTATATAAGACAGTTTTTATTTGGATTGGCTTTGTCTGTCAGTTTATTGTTTTTATTTATGCAAGGAGAAGGAGAAGTGCTTTGGTATGTTTGGATTTTAGGTATAGTCAATATATCTTTATATCCGTATTCTAGATTTGTTTATGAAAGTATAGCAAACTTTATCGTAGGAGATAATATATTTTTCGCAAATATTGTTGTAATATTTTTTGTAAAAATTATCACGATGTTGATATGTCTATATTTTGCTTGGGTGATTGCACCTATTGGACTTGCATATTTATACTATTATCACAACAAAAAACAAAACCAATAGTAAAAAAAGAGTAAAATGGAAGAGTATCTAAAAATATTGCAAGATATGGATATGATTTGGCAAGTTGCCATAGGCTTGATAATTTTTGTTTTTATATATAAACTTTTTAAGAAAAAAGATGATAAAAATATAAAGAAAAAAGATTTCAAAGATACAAGGATAAGCTTTGGAGTTTACAAAGACAAAAAATATAGCGAGATGCCCACAGAACAATTGAAAAAGCATATCAGAAACACAATTCTAACAAAAAAGGAGTTAGAGCGAAGAAAGCAAGTAGATGACGACAACAACCCAGCTCTCAAAACAGAAGACAAAGAAAATATGAAAAAATATGGCGATGATTTTGAAAAAAAAGTTGGGGCTTATTATCAACAAAAGGGTTACAAGATAGATGCCAGAGGTTTGAGGATAGGAAAAAAAGATGGTGGCATAGATATCATCGCCACCAAAGATGATGAAATATTGTTGATACAATGTAAATATATTAAAAGAAGCGAATATATAACTCATAGCATGATAAAAGAGTTTTATGGAAACTGTAGTATCTATATTGACAAGGAGAATATAAGCAGAGATAATATATATATATGTTATACCAGATAAAAAAGCATTGTCATATCCAGCGGAAATGGTATTTGAAAATAATTTTAAACGATGTAGATACGAAATCATAAACTAAAAAAGGAGTATAAAACAAATTGGCGAGAGTATTATATAAAAAGTTCTTCATGAGGAACTTTTTTAAAAAAGGAGAATAAGTGGTAACAATAGAAACGCTATTAAACATTATAATAAATTTAATAAAACAGATGCCTGTATGGGTTTTGTTTTTAATAATCATTGCTATTGGTTTAAAATTTTATAGTCAAAAAGCAAAAACCAAAAAAAAGTATAAAAAACGAACAAACACAAGAGACAGCAAAGAACTATATCAAAAAAATATAAAAAAAGGAAAAGAATATGAAGACAAAGTGGGGCTATATTATGAGCAAAAAGGTTACGAAGTAGAATACAGAGGAGCAAAATATGGAAGAAAAGATAAAGGTATTGACTTAATAGCAAAAAACAAAAAAGAAATTTTGTTTATTCAGTGCAAAAATTGGACTGGTAAAAATTCTATAACACACAATATCGCAAAGGAGATTTATGGAAATTGTAGTATTTATGTAAAAAAACATAAAATGGAAAATGATAAAAATATGTTTATACTTGCTATACCAAGCAAAGAAATATTATCAAAAGCAGCGGAGCATGTCTTTATACAAAATTATAAAGATTGTAGATACAAAATTATTAAATAAAGAAAAAGGAAAAAAAGATGAAATATGGAAAATTGATAAAGGTTATATTGATAACAATGCTAACATTTAGCTTTGTGTATGGAGCTGATACTAATACAACTGAAGTAGATGACAATAAGACGACAACAGCTAAAGAAAATAACAATTGGCAAGACGAAGCAGATAATAAACTATATGAAAATCGTTGGTATGTAATTGGTGGCATATTACTTATAACATTGTTACTATGAAAAAAATAATTTTTATAATTATATTTTTATTTGACATATTATTTTGTGCTGGCAAACCAGTATTTGATAGTGTGAATGATTTACAAAATTTAAAAATAATAAATAATCAAGTTAAAAGCTATCAAGAATTAAAAAAAACATATTTGAATTTAGAAAAATCATTAGATATAGCTCAAAAAAAATACAAAGAAGCACAAGAGCTTGGCAAAAAAATAGGATCACCTATAGCAGTTGCAAGAGGTGAAATTGCTTGGTGGAAAAAAGAGATAGGTAGTATGCAAGAGCAAATGAAATATATAACAAAATTATATATGAATGCACCAAATGAAATTAAAAAAATGTTTGATATAAATAGTGAGTATTATCAATATGATGTGACGATAGTATAATATCGTTTGAAGTGTGGCAATGCCACAAAACAATGATTATAATATCATAATAAAAAGGAATAATATGAAAAAGATAAGTTTTTTAACAATCGCAACAATCGCAATTTTGTTTAGTGGGTGTTTATCTTCTGACCCAAAAGAAGCAAACCATGAAAATTTCTCAAAAGCGATAGAACAATATCTAAAAAGTGACAAACAGCAATTTAATTGTGTTAGTGTTGATATTGGAGACAAAAAAGATTATACCAAAGGCAGTAAGAAAAAAAATGACAAGTTAGAACAGCAAGGCATAATGATATCAAAAATCAAAAATATTGAAAAGAAAAATTTATATTATCAAAGTTTTCGTCCGAAAAAATTTGCAGATACAAAAGTTTATATGTTAGCCGAAAAAGCAAAACCTTTTTATAAAAAGAGTTTGTTTAATAGTGGATATGTGTGTATAGGCACTCCAAAGCTTAAAGAGATTGTCAATTTTACTATACCACAAGATATTGGTGGCAAAACTCTATCAGAAGTGAAATACAAATATATTGTAGGTGATTATCCCCAGTGGGTGAAAATACCACCAAAAGAGCACGAGAGGAACGATATGTTTGTCTTGACAAACAAAGGATGGCTTCATGGTAGGCTGTTTTAGATAGCTTTGTCTCGCATTTGGAAATATATATATATATCTATAATCAAGATACTTTTATATGTTTACTTGCAGCTGAATTGTTTCGGCTTTGCCTCACAATAATAGTTTATCCACTGAAGCGATATGCCAACAAAATATAATATATTTTTGTTTTTAGTAGTTTGAAACTTCAGCCCCGAACAAGTTGCGGGGTTACGAGTTGTTTTGAGTTTTTCGGAACCCCGTAACTTGTTCGGGGCAAAATATAAACCAACCAATAAAATAGAATATATTTTTGTTTGTAGTAGTTTTAAACTTCTACTTTGTAATCTTTCACTCTTATGTGCCTTTTTTAGAAAAAGACACGAAAAAATCGGTATCGGCAGTTATAATTTCTGTGATATTTTCTCAAAATTTCTTTTGTAGCAACTCGCTTGCTACCACGAGCTAGAGAGCAAAACAGATTTTATATCTGTGAAGCGATAGCACGAGTGAGACATCCATTGATGAAAAACTCGTTTTTCAAACTCAAACAGTTTCATTTTCTATACGAAATTTATCAAAAATATCTTTTTCCTGAAATGACAAAGCGAACCAGATACGAGGAGTTGTTTCGGCTTTACCTCACAATGATAGTTTGTCCGCTTGAAGCGATATACCAACAAAATATAATATATTTTTGTTTGTAGTAGTTTAGAACGAATGGCCCCAGACAAGTCAGGGGTTCCGAGTTGTTTTGAGTTTTTTGGAACCCTAAACTACTTATCAGAGAAATTTGCTTCGCAAACTGCACCAGCTTTTCTGGTTCGGCGCAAAATATAAAAATAGCTATACATATGCTGGTTTGTTTATAGTTGTAGATTGTTGAAACTTCAGCCCCGAACAAAGTTCGGGGTTCTAAATGGATGATAATATAAGTTGTTTGCGATACAATAACAAAAAAGGTTAAATATGAAAATTTTATTGATAAAAGATGTCAAAGCTTTGGGAGTTGCCGGTGAGATAAAAGAGGTCAAGCCAGGTTATGGTCAAAATTTTTTGATCAAAAAAGGTTTGGCAAAAAACGCCACCACAGAAGTAATCAAGCAGTTTGAGATAGAAAAAAAACTATTAGAAACCAAAAAAACTCAAGAGTTAAGTGATGCAAATAAATTTAAAGATATGATAGAGTCCTCAAAATACACAATAAGACACAAAATAGGAGCAAACGGGCACTTGATAGGTGGTATCACAAACAAAGAAGTAGCATCTGTGTTAGCTTTAAATGATATAACTATAGACAAAAAAAACATAACCATAAAAGAGAAGATCAAAACGGTAGGTATATATGAAGCAGACTGCAAGCTAGGATTTGGTGTCCATGCTATAGCTACACTTGATATCATAGAGGAGATAAAATAGTGTTTGATGCGACTACAATACTGGCATATAGAAGTGAAGACGGTGAGGCAGTCATAGGAGGCGATGGACAAGTGACATTTGGCAGCACGGTTCTAAAAGGCAATGCAACCAAGATACGAAAAGTAGGAGATGGTAAAGTTCTATCTGGCTTCGCTGGTAGCACAGCCGATGCTTTCAACCTGTTTGATATGTTTGAAAAACACCTCAATAGCAAAAAAGGCGACCTGCTCAAGTCGGTTGTGGCTTTCTCAAAAGAGTGGCGAAAAGACAAATACTTAAGACAGCTTGAAGCTATGATGATAGTTTTAAACCAAAAACATATATATATACTCAGTGGCACAGGCGATGTAGTAGAGCCAGAAGATGGATGTATAGCATCTATAGGAAGTGGTGGCAACTATGCTATTAGTGCGGCAAGAGCTTTGAAAAACCACTCAAAACTCAAGCCAGAAGCTATAGTCAAAGAGTCACTTAAAATTGCCAGTGAGTTATGTATATACACAAACAACAATATAAAAATATTAGAATTAGGAAAATAGATGGAGATGACCCCAAAACAAATAGTAGCATATCTCGATGATTATGTCATAGGTCAAAAAGATGCCAAAAAAGCCATAGCATTAGCTTTGCGAAACAGATACAGACGAATGCAATTAGACAAAGAACTTCAAGACGAAATAATGCCAAAAAATATATTGATGATAGGCAACACAGGTGTAGGCAAGACAGAGATAGCAAGACGATTAGCCAAAATGATGGAGCTACCATTTGTCAAAGTGGAGGCGAGTAAATACACTGAAGTGGGTTATGTAGGACGCGATGTTGAGTCTATGGTGCGAGACCTTGTGGCAAATGCTGTGAGAATATCAAGAGAAAAATATGAGAAAAAAATCCAAAAAGATATAGACAAAGAGATTGTCAAAAAAGTTGTAGAGATATTGGTGCCAAAATTGCCAACAAATGCTACACAATCAGCACAAGAGTCGTTCATAAAGACATACAATACCATGGAAAAAAAGGTTCTAAATGGTAGTATGGACGATAAGTTTATCACTATAAAACTACCTAAAAATACTCATGTAGAGGTGTTTGATAGTGGTGCTCCTATGGCAGATATAAGTATCATGACAGATGCTATTGGCAATATGATAAAAAATGCAAAAAACAATACTTATGACAAAACAGTTACGATAAAAGAAGCTAAAAAACTCTTGAAAAAAGTGGTCAAAGAAGAGCTCGTAGATGAGGAGCTTATCACGAAAGATGCTATATCAAATGTAGAAAATGGTGGTATTATATTTTTAGACGAGATAGACAAAATAGTAGAAAGCGGCTCCAATAAAGGACAAGACCCTAGCAAACAAGGAGTTCAAAGAGATCTGCTCCCTATTGTAGAAGGAAGTAGTATCAGCACAAAATATGGTCAAGTAAATACAGACCATGTGTTGTTTATAGCAGCTGGAGCTTTTCATATAAGTAGTCCAAGCGATATGCTACCAGAACTTCAAGGTAGATTTCCTCTAAGAGTTGAGCTTGAGGCTCTTGATGAGAGTGCTTTGTATAAGATATTAACAAATACCAAAAATTCACTTCTAACTCAATATGAAGCTATGTTAGGAGTTGAGGGGGTTAAGCTCGTATTTGAAGATGGTGCTATAAAGGCATTTGCTTCATTGAGCGCAAAAGCAAATGAAAAAACAGAAGATATAGGAGCGAGGCGATTGCATACGGTTATTGAGAAAGTTTTAGAAGATATCAGTTTTGATGCCGATGAGAAAAACGGAGAAACCATAAAAATAGATAAAAAATTGGTAGAACAAAAACTTCAAGCTATCATAGAAAGTGAAGATATCACAAGGTATATTTTGTGATAATAGACACTCACACTCACTTAGATCACAAAAAATTTGACAACGATATAGATGTTGTCATCAAAGATGCTATAAATAGTGGTGTGAAAAAATTTATAATCCCGGGAGCCGACATAGACGACTTATCAAAAGCTGTAAATTTAAGTGAGCGATATGACGAAGTCTATTTTGCAGTTGGTTGTCACCCATACGATATCGATAAATATGATGAAAACAGACTGCTGCAATACATAAACCACAAAA
Source organism: Campylobacterota bacterium (assembly GCA_003643835.1). GTDB lineage: Bacteria > Campylobacterota > Campylobacteria > Campylobacterales > Arcobacteraceae > B24-G6. Next base: position 60,075 of record QMKX01000004.1, on the reverse strand, counting down.
AATGTGTAGCCGTAGGCGAGTGTGGGCTGGATTATTTTAGGTTGCCAAAAAATGACACAGAAAAAACTTCAAATATACAAAAACAAAAAGATATATTTATATCACAAATAGATATCGCAAAAAAATACGACAAACCACTCATAGTGCATATACGAGATGCATCATATGACTCCAAGGATATACTGATAAACCGCCAAGCTGGCGATGTAGGCGGAGTGTTGCACTGCTACAATGCTTCGTCTATTTTATTGGATATGGCTGAACATAACTTCTATTTTGGTATAGGTGGAGTTGTGACATTTAAAAATGCAAAAGAACTTGTAGATATATTGCCACAAATTCCAAAAAACAAATTACTAATAGAAACTGATGCTCCTTATCTGTCTCCTATGCCATATAGAGGACAAAGAAATGAGCCAAAATATTGCAAATATGTATCAAAAAATATCGCAGATATTTTAAACATAAGCGACACAAATATACAAAATATTACAACAAAAAATGCAAACAAACTTTTTGGTATTTAAACTTTTTTTTATAGTCTTTTGTTCTACTATACTTTTTGCACAAGATACAAAACCAGTATTGTCTGCCGACGATTTGCACAAAATAAAACAGTTTGATATAGATGATACTTACATAAAAGACCCAAAATTTCAACAAACATATAGAAAATTTCTAACAATGAGTAAAAATAGTTATAAAAATAGCTTAAAAAACTCTATACTTTTTTTGCCTATTATAAAAAAAATACTCAAACAAAACAATATGCCAGATGGTTTTTTGTATCTTGCTATGGCTGAGTCATATTTTGATACAAGTGCCACATCAAAAACAAAAGCTAAAGGTATATGGCAGTTTATGAAACCAACTGCCAAAAGATATGGTTTGAAAATCAATAATCAAATAGATGAACGAATGGATATAATCAAAGCGACACATGCCACAACAAAATATCTCAAATACCAAAAAAAACTTTTTGGTTCTTGGTATCTTGCGATATTGGGTTATAATTGTGGTGAGGGTAGAGTATATGAAGCCCTCACGAGAGCCGGATTGGATAGATATGTTATAAAAACAAAATCCACAACAAAAACAAAAAAATACGCAAAAACGATACGAAAATATCAAAAAGGTAAAGTTAAGTTTGGTTCTCTTTTGAAAATATATAAAAAAATTAAACCCCATACAAAAGATATACCGCTTGGTTATTTGCTAAAAATTCAAAAAAATATGCGTAGACAATACTTCCCGCAAGAAAGTAGGCGATATTTACTAAAGATACTGTCTTTGTATATCATGAGCGACAAGAGTTTTTTGCAAAATAGCAGCGAGAGCTATTTGCTAAATATAAGCACAAGCGACACTATAAAAAAATTTGTGATAAAAGGTGACATCATGCTTGAAAATATTGCGATACTTTCTGATATGAGATTAAGCAATTTGGTAAATTTAAACAAACATATCTTAAACAAAGAGGTATTTTCAGCAAAAAAAAGATATAATCTATATGTGCCATACAAAAATATAAATCAAAATTTGTTGTATTGGTTGAAAAACAAGATAATAAAAAAGGATAAAAATGAGTATTTATAGATATATAGCCATATCTTTTATGATATTGACGATAACTAACTGTTCGCAAATTCAACAATCGCACGATAGGGTAGAATCAGACCACAATGAAGGGTTTCGTATAATCAACGATGAAGATCCTAATAACAATAACGGCCAAACACAAAGCCAAGGTGGCATATCGTCAAACACAGATTGCAAACAACCATCAACACAAAGATCTTATGTGGTTCATGGCAAAAGGTATTATCCTATTGAAGTGAAAGCTGGAGATGAGTTTCATGGTATCGCTTCTTGGTATGGGCCAACATTTAATGGTAAAAAAACATCAAATGGTGAGATATACGATATGTATAAAAATACAGCAGCTAGCAAAACTTTGCCTATGAATACTATGGTAAAAGTTTTAAACAAATCAAACAATAAAACCGTTGTGGTGCGTATCAATGATAGGGGGCCATTTGTAACCGGTAGGATAATCGATTTGTCAAACAAAGCAGCGAGAACTATAGCTATGCACAACAAAGGCATAGCAGATGTCAAAGTTGTAGTCATAAGCGCACCTGATATTTGTGGCAACAAAACTCCTGTAACTATTCCAGATGACAAACAATATGAAGATATATCAATACCAACACAACCAACGAACAACTCTACAAGCATATATGTGGTGCAAATAGCGTCATTTTTAAATTATGATAAAGCAATTAAGTATAAAAACAAAGCACAAAGCAATGTTAGTGATTATGAGACAAAAATAGTATCTAAAGAGATAGATGGTCAAGTGTATAACAGAGTGATATTCACTGGTTTTGGTAGCGAAGATGAAGCAAGACGATTTAAAGAAAACCAATACCCAGATGGTTTGGTAATTCAAAATCAATAAGGAGATAATAAGTGGTTAAGCTAAACAGAGAAACAAAAGAGACAACAATATCATGCGAAGTAAATATACACGATGACAAACAAGCTTGCATAGATACAGGTATAGGATTTTTTGATCATATGCTTGAAACTTTGTCAAAACATAGCGGCACATATATTAGTCTCCAGTGTAAAGGAGACTTACATATAGATGCACATCATACAGTTGAAGATTGTGCTATAGTTTTGGGTCAAGCTATAGCACAAGAGATACACCCGATATCAAGTATCAGACGATTTGCTACATCTACTGTGGTTATGGACGAAGCTAGCTCAACAACAAATGTGGATATATCAAATAGGGCATTTTTAGTGTATGACATAGGTGAAGCTACAGGAAAAGTTGGACAATTAGACATAGAACTTGTAGAAGAGTTTTTTAATAGTTTTATAACAAATAGCAAAATAACCGCTCACATCATGAACAATAGAGGAAAAAATAAACATCATATCGTAGAATCTATGTTTAAGTCATTTGCTATCGCTTTCAAAACTGCTTTAGAAAAAAATGACAGTGGTAGTGTGCCTAGCACCAAAGGTGTATTATAATGATAAAACTGATTGTTTTAGATGTAGATGGCACCATGACAAATGGGCAAATCATATACGATGAAACAGGCAATGAAACAAAAAGTTTCAACGTCAAAGATGGTCTCGCAATCGCCGTATGGACAAAAATTTTAAATAAAAAATGCGCTATAATTACTGGCAGAATATCAAAAATAGTTCAAAAAAGAGCAAAAGAGCTAAATATAACTTATACTCATCAAGGCGTGAAAGACAAACTAAAGCTACTCCAAGAGATATGTGCTACAGAAAATATAAAGTTAGATGAGGTTGCGGCTATTGGCGATGATTTAAATGACTTATCAATGCTAAAGGCAGTTGGCATATCCTATGCTCCAAAAGATGCAGCTAAACAGATAAAAAAAATTGCTACAAAAACTACAAAAAAATCTGGAGGAGATGGAGCTGTGCGAGAGATGATTGAGCATATTTTAAAACAAGAGAATAGTTTTCATAAGTTTATAGATATATGGTAGTTGATAAATTTTTTTATGTGTTGGTTGTGGTTGTTTTTGCTTTAATCTTCATATCAACAAACACAACAATAAAGCAGATAAAAAAACAGGACAACCCGCTTATGATAGTAGAAAATTTTGTATTGAATAGACACGACAACAATAACACAGGCGATGAAATAGCTGGGAAAAAATACACGAAATATTTAAAATATGAGTATTTTGAAAATGTTATATTAAATATAAAATATGAAAATAAATACACGAAAATAGCTACTAACAAAATAAAAAAAACAGAAAATATATTATCGCTTGAAGATAATATAATATTTGAAAATCAAGATATACAATTCAAAACAAATAAGCTAAAATATGATACAAATAAAACTATAGCACAAACAGATGATAAATACAACGCTGTTTATGGTGGATTGCATATAAGTGGTGAAAAATTATATGTGGATATCAAACAAAAGATTATAAAATCAAATAAAATTACGATGACACAAGGAGATTAGATGAGATTTATACTTTTGCTTATTGTAGCACTGTGTTCTTTTGCGGCACAACTCAATAAAGAAAATATCAAAGTGCAAGCTACGAGTTTCTATGCAAGCGATGCAAAAAACATAATCAAATTAGATGGCAATGTCAAACTTGACATGGGAGACGACTATCTAACTGCAAAAAAATTATTGATAAAACTAAAAGTTATAAACAATAGAAAAACCCCAGTGAAATTTGAGGCTACTGGTGGGGTAAAACTAAATATCAAAACAAAATCCAAAGAGTTTTTGTGCCAAGGTGATAAAATATTGTTTAAGCCTATTGATGATGTATATGTCATAACAGGAGATGGTTTTGTGCATGATATAACAGAACAAAAAGAACTCCACGGAGAGAAAATAATCATAGATGTAGTTAAAGGCGAAGCAACCATAGTTGGAACTAAAAATAAACCTGTCAAGTTTATAATGAAGTTTGATACAAAAAAATAAATTATGAACTTAACTCAAGCAGTATTTATAAAATCCGCACAAACTTATCTCGATAGTCCTCCTATGAATTTGAGCGAGGTTGTATTTATGGGTAGAAGCAATGTGGGTAAAAGCTCCTTGCTTAACTCTTTGACAAAGCGTAAAAATTTAGCTAAATCATCGCAAACACCTGGAAAAACAAAGTTGATAAATTTTTTTGATATCAACTATCAAAATAAACTAAAAGAGAATTTTTTGTGTAGTTTTGTGGATCTACCGGGGTTTGGATATGCAAAAGTATCAAAATCACAAAAACAAAATTGGAGTGAAAATCTCACTAATTTTGTAGAAAAAAGACAAACAATACGAGTATTTGTGCGTCTTATAGATAGCAGGCATGATGATATAATTTTAGATCATCAAGTTGAGCAGTTTTTAAGCAATATAAAAAAACCAGACCAAATAGTGATATGTTGTTATACCAAAATAGATAAACTTAAAAAAACTCATCTACAAAAACTAAAACAAAAAAATCAGAATGCAACATTTGTATCAAATACAAAAAATATTGGTATAGATATATTAAACGATAAAATTACAAAATTTTTATTTGTTGATAGTAGTCAATAATAGTGAAAATAGAATATTTTAAACCGACAGTCAAAGATATAAAAACTATGCAAGGACTTGTGTCAAGTTATGTCAAAGATGGAACAATACTACATAGAACAGATGATGAGATAGCTACAACAATAAGGTCATACACCTGCGCAAAAGCAGGGCGAAGTATCGTAGGATTTGTGGCAACACATATACATAGTATCGCTTTGGCAGAGATTAGAAGTTTAATCGTGAAAAAAAGTTTTCAAAGCAAAGGTATAGGCAAAAAATTAGTGCAAATGTCTTTAGAAGAAGCAGAAAATTATAAAATCTCAAGAGTTTTAAGCCTAACATATAAAAAAGAGTTTTTTGAAAAATTGAACTTCAAAATCATAGAAAAAGAGAAAATACCAGAACATAAAATATGGGCTGATTGTATAAGGTGTAAACATTTTCCTATATGTGATGAGATAGCTTTGGAGTATGAAATTAAAAGTAAATGTCATGCTAATAACTAAAAATAAATTTATAAGAAAAAAAAGTTTTGATATCGTAGCAATAGGTGCTTTAATAATAGCTATGATTGTGTGGGCAAGTTCATTTATAGCTATAAAAGCTACTTTGCCATCAATTGAGCCTATGAGTATAATCTTTGGGCGTATGTTTGTTGCTAGTTTGTGTTTTGTTTATTTTATAAAAAGTTTTAAGAAATTTAATTTTACAAAAAAAGATGTCAAATTTATAATGTTGATGGTTTTGTTTGAGCCTTGTTTGTATTTTATCTTTGAAGCACAAGCAATTTTATATACAACAGCAGGACAAGCTGGCATGATGACTTCTATGATGCCACTAATCACGGCAATTGGGGCAGGCATATTTCTAAAAGAGTTTATATCAAAAAAGCTTATTCTTGGTTCTGTCATAGCTATGGCAGGCGCATTGTGGTTGAGTTTGTCATCTATTGGCACCGAATATGCAACAAACCCAATACTTGGTAATAGTCTGGAGTTTATGGCTATGGTATGTGGAGCTGGATATGCTATAACTATAAGGTATCTATCTAAAAAGTTTTCTGCTTTGTTTTTGACAGCTATTCAATCTTTTGCTGGTTTTTTCTTTTTTATGCCGTTTGCTATATGGGAATATAATACAGTTATGATGAATTTCAATTTAAATGCTATATTGTGGGTTGTATATCTTGGAGTTGTGGTAACTTTGGGTGGATATGGATTGTTTAATTTTTCTTTAGGTCGTATGGAAGTTAGCAAGGCTGGTATGTTTATAAATCTAATTCCAATATTTACTATTGTTTTAGCATTTTTAGTTCTTGGAGAAACTTTGGCTTATATACAAATGGTAGCATCTGTTGTAATACTTTTTGGAGTGCTAATAACTCAAATACCTATGAGCAAAATAAAATTGATATTTTCCTAACCAATAAAAACTAATATCATATGGGCAATTTAGTGAACAAAAAAAGTAGCAATAGCAACATAATTTTTTACTGTGGACGTCTCATACTGATGGTTTGTTTGGTGCAGCACATCTTGAGACTATTGTGATCTTTTTAGATAGATACCAATAATAAACAAAAACAAATAACGATATAGTTGCAACTTGGATTAAAGTGGTTTCAGTAGCACCTGATACTAACGCTTCTGGGCTTAATAAAAATAAATCTTCTATAATAATGGCACCAACAAAAAATGGCAAAAACATAGCTAAAATTCTAATGACAGCTGGCAAACCTAAACATATAAACCTTATCATAAACTCTTTGTTGTCTCCTTGTGAGTTGATTTTATAACAATAATACACACCAAATACACTCATAGCTAAAATCAAAATAGATTGCAAAGTGTCATAATTGTTATATGGCAAACCTACATAAAGAAATGGATCGCTACACAAGAGTGTAAATATGGTAAATAAAAGTAGATACTTAAACTGTTCTTTTTGAGATACTTTTTTTTGTCTAAAATCATCGACGAGTTTGTCTATTTTCCATAAATACATAAATATTCCTTTTTTTAATTATAGCAAAAAAAAATAAATTAGTTTAATTTGTCAAGAATTTTAGCTATATTAAACTAAATTTAGATATAATAATCAAAAAAGGATATTTATGCCAATAGACAATGATTATTTTAAAAACAAACAACAAAACAACAGCGGTGGGGGATACCAGCCACCATTTAAGCCGCCAGAGTTTTTCAACAAATTCTCCAGCCTAGGAGGGGCTGGTTATGTGATAATAGGCTTGATAGTTTTGCTTATATTTGCAAAACCATTTGTGATAATAGAATCAGGCGAAGTTGGTATCAAAGTGACTACTGGTAAATACCAACCGCAGCCTCTAACTCCTGGGTTTCATATATATATGCCTGTAGTTCAAAAAGTTATCACCGTAGATACAAAAGTTCGTTTGATAAACTACAAAGAAGTAGAAGAGCAAACTACCAGCAACAGCGGTATCAAAACATATCGTGCCATAAATATACTAGATGCCAGAGGTTTGCCCGTGTCTATCGAACTAACCGTTCAATACAAGCTTGATCCACATAAAGCTCCTAATACCATAGCCAATTGGGGATTATCTTGGGAAGAGAAAATCGTAAATCCAGTAGTGAGAAATATAGTGAGAAATGTAGTAGGTAGATTTAATGCAGAAGCTCTACCAGTAAAAAGAAATGAGATAGCAGTGCTAATAGAAGACGGAATACGAGCTAAAATAGAAGCAAATGCCGACAAACCAGTGACTATAGAGTCAGTACAGCTTCGTGAGATTATGCTACCAACTAAGATCAAAGAACAGATAGAAAAAGTGCAAATAGCAAATCAAGAAGCAGAAAGAGTGAAATATGAAGTCCAACGAGCCAAACAAGAAGCAGAAAAAAAAGCTGCTCTGGCTGAAGGTGAAGCAAACAAAAATCGTATAGAAGCACAAGGACGAGCAGATGCCGTGGCGATAGAAGCACAAGCACAAGCCAAAGCAAATATACTTATAGCAAACTCATTGACACCAAAACTTCTACATATGCAGCAAATAGCGGTGCAAGGTAAATTTAACGAAGCATTAAAAACAAATAAAGATGCTAAGATATTTCTAACCCCTGGTGGAAGCACACCAAATATATGGGTAGATAGCAAAAGTAACAAACAAAACACAGTATTAACTCAATAAAGGAGAAAGTTATGAATAAAAAAAATTTACTAATTATAAGCACTATTGTGCTTATAATATATATAGCATTGTGTGTATATAACGAATGTGGAATAAAGAAGCAACAACCTATTGCAAAAGAGACTATACAAGAGGTTGTAGATGAGGTGTTTAAAGAGATAAACCAACAAGACAAAACTAAAGTCAAACCAAAGATAGATTATTTGAGTATCTTAAATAAAAAATCAATAAATTTTAAATCAAACTCATACCAAACAGATGATATATCTGCTTTAGATGATATTGTTGATATTTTGAAAAAAGATGAAAAGATAAAACTTACAATAATAGGACACACTGACAACAAAGGAGATAAAAAATATAACAACACTCTTGGTGCAAAAAGGGCAAATAGTATAAAAAACTATTTTGTAAACAATGGTATAGCAAAAAACAGATTGACAACTATAAGCGAAGGTGATATATCGCCAATAGCAAAAAACGACACAGATGAAAACAAAGCCAAAAATAGGCGAGTAGAATTTAAAGGAGAATTAAAATGACACAGTTAGCAATAGACATAGCTATTTGTTTGATAATAGCAGCAATAATAGGGGCAGTTATAGGTTTTCTTATAGCAAAAATATTTTTTTGTGGTGATGAGAAAATCACAGATGAGCACAAACCACATCTTATAGATAAGCCAACCGAGCCAAAGGATGACTTAAAATATATTTCTGGCATAGGCACTAACATAGAAAAAACCTTAAACGAAAATGGTATATATTATTTTGACCAAATAGCATCTTGGAGCAAGAAAAATATATTGTGGATAGATGAATATCTTAAGGTGTTCAAAGGTCGCGCACAAAGAGACAATTGGGTAAGACAGGCAAAAATTTTAAATGAAGGAAAAGATACTCCATTTAGCCTAAAAGTCAAAAAAGGCGATATTGCAGAATATGAATAATAGTGTATTTAATTTGTCAACAAGAAAACAAATAATACCATATCTTTTATGAGATAAGTATGTCTATAAAACAAAGTAAAACTTGGAAAATGGGAGACAACATAGATACAGATATTATCATCGCCGCAAGATACCTAAGTAGTAGCGATCCAGAACACTTAAAAAAATATGTATTTGAAGATATGGATAGCTCTCTTGCGGCATCAATAAGTATCGGCGATGTAATAGTAGCTGGCGAAAATTTTGGCTGTGGAAGTAGCCGCGAACATGCACCAATAGCTCTAAAAGCTGCTGGTATCAAGGCGGTCATAGCTAAATCATTTGCTAGGATATTTTATAGAAACTCATTTAATATGGGTTTGCCTATATATGAATTATCACACACACAAGAGATAAATGAAGCTGATATGTTGTCTATAGATGAGATAAAAGGCACAATAAAAAATACAACAAACCAAAAAATATATAATTTTAAACCTATACCAAAATTTATGTGCGAATTAGTAAAATGTGGCGGGCTTATGAATATGGCGAAAAAAGAGATATCTATTTGTTAAATTTAAAACGGATATGAAAAGATTTTTAAGATACGCTTAACTACTGTGTTTTATAAATTGATCATACATCATGATAGCATGATTTTGAACCAATAGTCTCTCTTTTAAAATACATTCACCATCTTTTTCTATCTTGTATATTTGATTGTGTCTTGTATAACCACCCCAAAACTGTGTTTGATGATATGGTTTCGTTCCTCTATGTTGTATGTAGAGGATAGTTTGCGTGAGCACAAAAGTTCACCATTTAGATATGTGTCGTCCAGCCAAAGTTTAAGCTGAAAAGATTTATCTGTGTTGTTTTTGACTTGAAAATCGATATAGTTATACGACAAAGTAGCTCCTGCTCAAAATGGAACTTTTCTGTCTATATCTGGAAATACATCAAAACTATGCCTAAATCTTTGGGTGATATCAAGCGGACTGTGGGCAAATATCCAAAATATCAAGTTTCCAAGCTGACAAAGACCACCACCGATACCTGTATCTATCTTGCCTTGATTTAAAACAAGTCCTGTAAGATAACCTTTGTTTTTTGTAGGCCTACCTACAAGCTTCCAAAAAGACAAAGTTTGGTTGGGTTCTATGATGATATTGTTTATCTTTTGTATCGCCAGCGATAGATTTGTCCTTTTGTTTTCTTGTAGACATATATCAACATCTTTGAGCTTTCGCAAGATAATTGATCTGTGAGTGGCTATGACAAAGCCATCAAATTTTTTATTTATTTTGCCCACGAACTTTTTGAAAATAACCTGCTAATCTTTCTTTTGAGTATAAAATACTCTTTGCCAAGTATTTGTCTCAGATACGACCTATGCTTTGGTTTTTTTGTATTATATATCATCGCCTTCTCTCACATAACTACCGAGAAATTTTATCTCCTCTTTGTATGCGTGGAATATCTTTTTGATGTTTATCTCATCTTTGTGGGCATTGAACTCTATGAAAAATGTGGAAATGCCTCCTACTGTGTGTGATTTGATCTTGGTTAGATTTACACCTATTTTTTCAAAACTGTTTAGAAACTCCACCAAAGCACCAGCTTTGTTTTGAAGATGAGCTACAATAGATGTTTTGTCGTCTCCACTCATACCATTTTCAAAATCCGACACTATCAAAAACCTAGTGCGGTTGTCGCCTTTGTCTTCGATATTTTCAAACAGTATAGGCAAGTTGTATAACTTTGCACCAACATGTGAGCATATGGCGGCAGAATATTTTTCGCCCACTGCGAGTTTGGCAGCCTTTGCTGTGCTCTCTACTGGTATGAGTTCGACTTCATCTAACCCCAAATCCACTATAAACTCTCGACACTGTTCGATAGCTATATCTTTTGAGTAAATCCGCCGTATATCTTTGATGTTGTCGACAGTTGAAGCTAATGTATGATGAATATCGACCATCACTTCTGCTATGATCTTGACATCGTATTTGCTAAAGCAAGTTATTGTTTCGCTGACTATTCCGTTGCTACTATTTTCTATAGGCACGACACCGTATTTTGCTTTTTTGTTTGATACCTCTCTAAATACACCAGTGATAGTGCTAATAGGCAGATACGAACTCATAGCACCAAACCTGCTCTCGGCTGCTTGGTGGGTGAAGCTACCAAGAGGACCCAAATATGCAATATTTTCAGGAAGTTCTAAGTTGCGACTTATCGCAAAAACTTCTAAAAATATAGCTTCTATTGCTGATCTGTCTAATATACCATGGGATTGTTTGTGAAGTCTATCTATGATATCTCGTTCTCTATCTGGTCGATATATAGATCCTCCACTTTTTGCCTTTAGTTCTCCTACTTGTTTTACTAGCTCCATTCTTTCATTTAATAGTTTTAAAACTTTGTTGTCTATCTTATCAAGATTGTCTCGCAAACTTTTTAGTCCTGCTTCATTCATATTTTTCTCCTTGCCATAATATATTTGCCACCATCACTCCTATACTGTATCTTTTGATTCTTTTGTCATAATCTATCAAACTTTCGCCATATCCATTAAAGTATCTGAAAAAATAATTATAATTGTCATTGATAGACGGCAAAATTATGTCAAGTATTATAGAACCTTTATCTTTTTTGAAATCTAAAATATCGTTTTGATATGTTAAAGTATTTTTAAATCTTTTGTATTTGAAGCCTACAAATATCTTTTGATTGCCGATATAATCTGTCAATAGTGGGTTGTCATCGTCTCTTGTATTGTTTATGTCATTTTCATATGGTTCGTCCCATCTGCTCCAAGCATTGAAGCCATAGAAAAATTTATCTGCTTCAAAAAGCATAAAGATATCTGTTTTGTTCCAGCTTCTTGATTTTGGCGATGATTCGCCATTTGATTGATGAATAGCAGAGACTCTAAGAGTTTTTAAACCATATCTATTTTTGTTTATTTTGTCTGTTTGCCAAAAAACTTCTGGTTGGTAGTTCGTCTCCCTAAAAGGCGATGAATCGTCTTTGTCATATACTTGCCAATATGAGTTTTGGGTATAAGCTACAAATATATCGCCTTTGGAGTTGAATATGTTGTTGAATATTGGAACTTTGATGCTAACTTGAAACTGTGCTTCGTTTTTGTCTCTTGGGGTGGATGTAGTATTGTTCTCGTTTGTAGTTTTGTATAGTTTTGTTGGTGTATATCCAGCAAATAAAATGTAGTTTGAGTAGTGTCCCATAAGATTGTATTTATGTTTGTTTTTATCTATCTTGCTGTCAAGTTTCCATTGCAAGTTGTTTATATACTTTTGTAGTGTTTTTATGGTTTGACTACTATTGTCGTCTGCTTGCATATTTTGATACAATATAAAAACTATAAAGATATATTTGGTTATATTTTTAATTTATAAACCTTTACAAATGGATGATAAACAACTAATTCAAATAGATCTTTGTTATAATTGTCCAGCACATATAGTTGAAAATATGTAGAGTTGTATTTCTCTTCATCTATGATGATAAATTTGTTTTGATTTTGCATAAATATTATACTTAAATCACCGTCATCGTGTGCTAATTGGATGTTTTTTTCCATTTTTGAGTTGCTTGTATAGTTTGTAGTTACATATCTTTTGACCTTAAATTTGTTATTTTTGCCTACTGTTATCACTCCTGTAGCTTTGTCCAGCATCATATTGTTATCAAAGATTATTGCTTCTTTGTTTTGTTTATATTGAGCTGGATAATAATAAAAACCAGCTGTTTTTTGTGCTCCTGTCATGAGGTCGATATTTGAAAATCTTTCAATAACCGGGTAGATGTCCAGCATCCTAAATGGTAGATATAGATACACATCGTTTGTCATCTTTGGCAAAGAGATATCTGTGCTTAAGCTATATAAAAAATCATTTGTATCACTAAAGCCATAATCAGTAGTCATATTTGCTATGCGTGAGCTATTTGTTCTGTTTTTATCTGGTTTGCCCATGAGAGAATTTTTTATTCTGTTTGCATTTTCTTCAATATATTTAGCCTCTAATCTTATCATCTTAGCTGCCACATTTTGTGGTTTTGTTAAAAAATAGCTTGTTGGAAAATTATCGCTTCCAGAGTGTGCGCCACCATCTATAAATGTGTGTGCGTCTGTGTAGTATCTAATAGGATAACCATAATCCCACCATCCTACAACATAATCATCTTTTGAAACTATTGATTTGAGTTTGTTTAGTGTAGCTACCTCATCTTTATAAAACACAGTTGATGCATTGTAATTGTATGCATGCGATATATTTGGATATAGAGCCAATAAAGTTAATACTATTATAGATACAATTCTAATTCTGATATCATCTATAGTATTTGTGAGTTGTATTATCAAATAAGCGATACCCATAGCAAAAACAGGCACAGCATATATGGTAAACCTAAGCCCTCCATAAATAGCTAAAAACCCAAGTCCTATCATAGGAATTGCTATAATCATACTTTTTTTATTTATTGATAACCAAATATAACCAGCGATACTAAGAAAAAATGTGATGGTATGTCCGCTAATTCTGTTTGCAAATGTTTCAAATGGTATATGTTGTGCTTCGCTTATAGTTTGTATAACGGCAAAAAAATGTAAATCTAATATATTTTGGGCAATTATGGCTTTTCTTTGGAAAATATAGGTATCAAGTAGGCTTATAATAGGATTTAAGCCTCCAGTAGCAAAAAATAGTGCTATAGAAAACCCCAGTATATAATAGATATACTTTCTAAATATATCTTTTTTAAAGTGTAAAAATACCAATAATACACCCATCAAAGAAGCTCTATAAATCATATCTATGTTTAGTGTGGACAATAGCATAAATATTATCAAAGCAAAATTATAAAAGTTATCCCTTTTCTTGAACCATGTATAGAATGTAAACACCGCCAGAAGACATATAAATGCAATCTCTAGCGAGTATGACTGAGGATACCACCAGCGATATAGTATCGTCTCTATGGCTATGAACAGTATATATCTGTCGTGTTTAGTGGCAATAGCACCTATAAGTGACCACAACAAAAGTGTAGGAAATACGATATTTAACAGGTCAGTATCATAATACCCTACCATAGTCCTGTTATAATAACTCCAAGCAACCGAGCCCACCAAGGCTGCTATAAAACCAAATGTTAAACTTCCATATGCCAAACCTATAAGCACCAGCGGTATAACTAAAAGTGATGCAAAAAAAGCAGACATATAAAACATAATCTCATCTAAAGTAAATGGCAAAATTTTATACAATACAGCTGTAAGTTGCGATAATGCTTGTGTCGTAGGAGAACGATATGCTTGTGCTTCTATGTGGTTTGTTTCTTTTATGATATCTCTTGCGCCTTCAGCAAAATAGTAGCCATCGGTTGTAGTAAGCATAAATGTGCCATCGTATCTAAATTGTTGAGTATCACTAAACTTATAAACCCATATCATACGCACTGCTACAGAAAATATAAATGCCACAAGTATCAGTGCTGTTGCTTGCAATGCTTTGTTATGCTTTATCATTTGTATCCTTTAAACTTTTTGTTGCAAACTCTATAGCTTTAGTTTTTGCTATTTGTATATATTTTATCTCTTTTGCTCCGCCTTGTGCGAAACTCTCTTTGCCGCCACCACTGCCACCTATCTCCTTGCATACCTCTTTTATCCAACTATTTGAGTTTAAGTTTGCATTTTTTGTAGCACAACAAAATTTAATCGTATTGTTTTCAATTTTCAATAAAAATATAGCTATTTTATTGTATTTTATTTTTTGTTCATCTATCATGTCTTTAATATCGCTACCATCTACAATATCAACTATTATTTTGATATCATTTATAGTTAGAACATCATACTCTATCTTATGTTTATCTTTTTTCTCGCTATTTTTTAACTGCTTCATGTGGTCTATTAGTTTTGTTGTTTTGGTTATTATATCTTTTGTTTTTAAAATATGTTCTAATTTTTTTATTTTATTTATGTTTTCATCGTTGAAGCTTTTTGCTTTTTTGCCACACACAGCTTCTATTCGTCTAACTCCAGCACTAACACTGCTTTGTTTAGTTATGAAAAATGACCCAATATGAGATGTATTTGCGACATGCACCCCTCCACAAAACTCAATACTTTTATATTCAAAACTAACTACTCTAACCACATCGCCATACTTTTCGCCAAATATCGATGTAGCTCCTGTTTTTTTTGCTTGTTTTATAGGCAACACTTGTGTTTGACAATCGATACTTTTATATATTAGTTCATTTACTTTTTTTTCAATTGTTTCTAAATCTTCGCTATCTACGGGTTTAGCATAAGTAAAATCAAACCTAAGTTTTTCGTGATCGTTATAACTACCAGCTTGTGTAACACTATCCCCCAACACCTCTTTTAGTGAAGCTTGGAGTAGATGTGTGGCGCTATGGTGTTTGCTTGTTTCTGCTATATTAGTATCGATTAGTTTTGCTTTGTCATTTGTATTTATGACTATATTGCTTGTTTTTATTTTAGAGATATTTATACCAAAGAATTCGTTTGTATCAATCACATTTATGACAGTATCGTTTACGGTCATTTGCCCCGTGCTACCAACTTGACCACCACTATTTGCATAAAATGGAGTTTTGTCAAACATTATCCAATATTCATTTTTGTTTTTTGTGTCTGTCACAATTTTGAAATCATGATCCAATATCGCTAATATCTTGCTATTAGTTTCGTTTGTGTCATAGCCTACGAAATTATTTTTTCCATGCTTCTCAATTAACACTATAAAATCACCAGTTTTATTTTCGTCTCCACTACCTTTCCAAGAAGCTTTGGCTTTTGTTTTTTGTTCTTTCATAGCATTGTCAAAACTTTTTTTATCCAATGCAATATCGTGTTCTTTTAACATATCTTCTGTCAAATCAAGAGGAAAACCATATGTATCGTATAGTTTAAAAGCTATCGCACCATCAAACATATCGTCTGTGGTGTTATCTAACTCATCTTGAAATAGTTTCATACCATTTTTGATAGTTTTGAAAAATCTTAACTCTTCTTGAAATATCTGCTCTTTTATATATGACTTTTTGATTTGCAAAAATTCATAATCATCTTTCATAATTTTAACCAAACTATCTACAACTTCACCTACAAATGGCTCTCTCAGACCCAACAAATAGCCATGTCTTATGGCTCGTCTTAAGATACGACGAAGCACATATCCTCTGCCATCATTGTCAAAAAGCACACCATCACAAAGCATAAATGACACTGCTTTAGTATGGTCTGCTATGACACGAAAGCTTGATATATTTTTTTTGGTAATTTTTGTATTTGATATCTTTTTTATAGTCTCTATCAAGGGAGTAAATAAACTTGTATCAAAATTGTTATTAACTCCTTCTTTGATAGCAACAACCCTTTCCAAACCCATACCAGTATCGATAGATGGCTTAGGCAAGGCGGTCATATTGCCTCTTTTGTCTCTTTCAAACTGCATAAACACCAAGTTCCAAATCTCTAAAAATCTATCACCATCGCCACCTAAATAATCCTCTTTGGTATCAAAAAACTCTTCGCCTTGATCAAAAAATATCTCACTACAAGGACCACAAGCTCCTGTATCGCCCATAGACCAGAAGTTGTCTTTGTCTCCTATCTTTTTGATACGGTCTGTGCTAATATGTTTTTGCCATAGTTTATATGCTTCGTCATCGTTTTCATGCACAGTTACCCATAGTTTATCAACCGGTAGTTTCAAAACTTTTGTGATAAACTCCCAAGCATACGATATCGCTTCTTGCTTAAAATAGTCACCAAAAGAAAAGTTCCCAAGCATCTCAAACAAGGTATGATGCCTACTTGTAAAACCTACATTTTCGAGGTCATTGTGTTTGCCTCCTGCTCGTAAACACAGCTGACAACTCACTGCTCTTTTGTTTGTGGGCGGCTTGATTTTGCCTGTAAATATGTCTTTGAACTGAACCATACCTGCATTTGTAAACATAAGCGTGGGGTCATCTGGTACAAGCGAAGAGCTTGGCAATATTGTATGATGTTTTGATTTAAAAAAATTTAAAAATTGTTTTTTTATGTTCATTTGATTCCCTTATAAAAATTAATTTTACCAAAAAAATATAAAATTTGATAAACTTGGGTTATTTTATGTTTATTAGATACAATACTCCTATGAAAAAAATTATCTTATTTATGATTGCGATATTGTTTGTGCCCGTTGTTC
This sequence comes from Campylobacterota bacterium, assembly GCA_003643835.1. GTDB lineage: Bacteria > Campylobacterota > Campylobacteria > Campylobacterales > Arcobacteraceae > B24-G6. The sequence goes on along the minus strand of QMKX01000004.1, from coordinate 42,604 downwards.
TGCTATCGGTTGATCTTGAAAAATATGCAGTAAAAAATATCATACATCCCGGAGACAAGGTTAAAGTTCAATCTTGCAATCTTGATGGTTGGTGTAAGGTTGAAGATAAACCATTTTATATAAATGGCTCTTATTTTGTAGCTGAATATGATAGATTTTATGTCATGAATGACGACACTCAAGATCATACTCATTTTTATGAAAAAAAGCTCACTACAGATGGTGAGATTACTTATGATATATCAAGAAGAGTCGATGAAACTTTGATTATATTTCAAGATGATATCATAGTAGCAGAATTTTGTGATAGTTATGGGTGGTGTAAGGTTTTGGACAAAACTTCATATATAAAATTGTCAGAATTTGACACAATTGATTCAAACAATTTTAAAAGTTTAAAACTAAAAGAAAATATTACTCATGCACATTATTATACAAAACAAACAAACACAGTAGAAAAATTTGATACATACGATATGATAGTATCAATCACAGGTGAGCATGATTTGGTCATAGTAGAAGAGTGCGACTGCAACGACACAACACAACAAGAGTTCATAGATAATGAAAAACTCAATGAGTTGTTAAATGAAGATGAGCTTTACAGCGACCCAAATATACTAGGAGAATATTATTTTGTGTATATGGGTCTTGGAGCTTCAAAATACTCTATCAAAAATGAAGCACAAAATACTGTCGTATATGAAGATAGTTTAGACCAATATACAACAACAGGTGAAATTGGATTTGGGGTAGTTCATGGTGTTTCTACTTTTTCAACTTTAAGTTTAAACAAGTCACTTAATCTAAAAAGGGCTACCGTAACAGACCTGCTTTATTCGTATAACTACAAATTCACAAAACCAATAGATGCAAAACCATATATAGGTATAGTTATAGGTATGAGTGATTTGGTGTGGAATGAAAAACCAAACACAACAAATATAAATAGCGGCGTGAAAGCTACAGGCTTTGCGGTTGGAGCACAAGTAGGATTAGATAGTAAGTTTATAAATTCGACTAGCATATACACAAGATTGAGATATATCATAAAAGATTTAAACACAGAAATTGGCGATGAAAAACTCACACATCAAAGTGAGCTTGGTTTATCTGTCGGGTTTAGAATACATTTTTAAGGGACAATATGGCAAGATATAAAATAGTTGCAGGCACTGCGAGTTTAAAATTCGCAAATGATGTAGCAACGATTTTGAACAAAAAAGTAGAAGATGTCAAAATAGGCACATTTAGTGATGGCGAAATAGATGTAAATATCATAAATTCAGTGCGTGGAGATGACATATTTATCATCCAAAGCACCTGTAGCCCGACAAATGACAATCTTATGGAACTTTTGATACTCGTAGATGCATTTAAGCGAAGTAGCGCAGGAGAGATAACTGTGGTGCTACCGTATTTTGGATATGCCAGACAAGATAGAAAAGCAGCACCGCGTGTGCCAATTACTGCTAAACTTGTAGCTGATATGATAGAAAAATCAGGAGTAGATAGAGTAGTCACTATAGACTTACATGCCGCACAAATACAAGGATTTTTCAACATACCGGTAGATCATTTGTTGGGTTCTATGGTGTTTGTAAATTATATCAAAAATTTGAACCTAAAAAACCCTATCATAGCATCGCCAGATGTAGGAGGAGTAGCGAGAGCTAGGACATATGCCAAAGCTTTGAACTATGATCTTGTAATAGTAGATAAAAATAGAGACAAAAAAAACAAAAGTGAAGTTATGAATATCATAGGCGATATCAAAAACAAAGATATAATCATGGTAGATGATATAGTTGATACAGCAGGAACTCTTACAAATGCCGCTTTAGCACTAAAAAAAGATGGAGCAAATAGTGTCTTAGCATGTTGCACTCACGGAGTGTTGAGTGGTCCTGCATTGGATAGGCTCGAAAATAGTAGTTTGGATAGATTAGCCATAACCGACACTATACCACTATCAAAACCACATGACAAAATAGTAGTGTTAAGTGCTACAAATATCATAGCTCAAACTATAGATAAAATATACAATAAAGAATCAATCAATACAATGTTTGACAACATATAAGGATAAACAATGGAGTTTTTAAACACAAAAAATGCACCTCAGGCCATAGGGCCGTATTCTCAAGCTATCAAGCACAATGGTTTATTATACAGTTCAGGACAAATAGCACTCGACAGACATGGGCAAATGTGTGACGATGATATAAAATTACAAACTAAACAAGTCCTTGATAATATCAAAGTGATATTAGAAGATAATGAATGCAACATAGACGATGTCATCAAAACTACAATATATCTAAATGATATGAAGGATTTTGGAGTGGTTAATGTCATATATGCCGACTTTTTTGGTGACCACAAACCAGTGCGAAGCACAGTTGCAGTGCAAACCTTGCCTAAAAATGCACTTATAGAGATAGATATAATAGCTAAGGCGTCTGATTATCATTGATACACCATCAAGAAGTATAGATTACCTAATAGTATATATAAATTTATAAAGTTTAGATACAATAACAAAAAATACAAAACATATTTATGAAAAGGTTTGTCTTGAAAAATATAAATATCAGAAACTTTGAAACCACAAGGCTGAAAGACCCAAAATATATAAAACCATTGTCTATAAAATACGAACAAAATGGCGTAGCTAAAATCTGGGAGACAGTGCGAAGTTTTGATAGTGTGTCTGTGTTGTTGTATCATAAAGATTTTGATGCATATCTTGTAGTCAAACAGTTTAGACCACCAGTTTATTTGACAGATGATAAGTTTAGTTTCACATATGAGTTGTGTGCCGGTATATTGGACAAAAATAAACCGATAAACCAAATAGCTAAAGAAGAGATATATGAAGAGTGCGGATACAGTGTGAATATAAATAAAATAAATAAAATAAACACATTTTTTTCAAATGTTGGAGTTAGTGGCTCTAAACAACATATATATGAAGCTACTATTGATGAAAGTATGAAAAAACACAAAGGCGGAGGCATAAACGATGAATTTATAGAGCTTGAATTTATTGATAGAAAAGATGCAAAAAAGTTTATATTTGATGAAGCAAAAGCAAAAACATCTGGATTGATGTTTGCATTTTATTGGCATATGGAGGATAAATTATGAGTGAGATAGCACAAGTTATTAGAAGTCAAAGTAAAGATTTTGTCAAAATACCAAAAAGATACAATCTTACACACTACTTCAACAAAAATATAAAACAAAAAAACTATATAAAGATATTGGCAGATTTTTGCGATCAAGATGAACAAGAAGCAAAAGAGACATTAAAAAAGCTTGAAAAAAATGGCAAAATAACTTTTGGCAACTACTCTTTTGAAATTTCAAGAACAAAGTTGTCAGATATAAAGTATTATGCAAAAAATGATAACTACATATTGGACGCAGATTCAAATGAGATAAACAATGCTGACAGATAAGTTATATACTGCTTTCATGGAGGCAAACCAACTTTCTGTGAAGATGTTTCACAAATATCTAACTGTGGAGCATCTGTATTATACTATACTACAAGATAAGTTCGTAAAAAATTGTTTGATACTTCTTAGGATAGATTTCGATAATTTTATGAAACAATATATGGATTATTTGCAGTTTGATATTCCTAAATTTCATCCAACAAAAGAGAGAAATCCAGTAGCTACGACATCATTTAGTGAGCTTACAAAAAAAGTTATGGAGTATCTAAATAAAAATGATTATAACCAAGCTGACATAGAGGATATGCTTGCTATGCTTATGAACGATGACAATCTACACGGAACATATTTACTAAGAAGCGAAGGCATAGAAAGCTTCGTAATACACAACAAAACAGGTAACCCCACAGAAGAAAAAAGCAAAATAGAAACAAAAAAAGATAAAACAAAAATAAAAAAGAAAAAACAGAAAAAAAAGTCTGTTTTGAAGTTATATTGTGATGAACTTGTAGAAAAAGCAAACCAAGCAAATAATAAATTGATAGGTAGAGAAAAAGAGATAAAAAAACTACAATTAGTTTTAAATCGCAAAATCAAAAACAATCCCATACTTGTAGGAGAACCAGGAGTTGGTAAGACAGCTATAGTTCTTGAGATAGCTAAACAAATAGCAAACAACACTATAACAAATAGTATAAAAAAATCTAAAATATATTCACTAGATACTTCAAGTTTGATAGCCGGCACAAAATTTAGAGGCGAATTTGAATTACGATTTAAAAAGCTACTCAAAAAGCTACTGAAGAAAAAAAATAGTATATTATTTATAGATGAGATACACAACATAGTAGGAGCTGGAGCAGTGGGTGATAGTTCTATAGATATTGCAAATATGCTCAAACCACTACTGACCAATGGCGATATGAGGTGTATTGGCGCTACTACATATGATGAATACAGAAATATTTTCAACAGCGACAAAGCACTAAGTAGGAGATTTTCTAAGATAGATATAGACCAGCCAAATGATGAAGAGTGTGTCGCCATATTAGATGGAATAAAAACTGATTATGAAAAATACCATGATGTCAAGTTTGATGAAAAATCTATAAAATCTATTATAAAATTGTCAAATAGATATTTATATGATAGGCATTTTCCTGATGTAGCTATCGATGTGCTTGATGAGACTGCTACAAAATGCAAACTTGAAAAAACTACAAAAATAGAAAACACAGACATAAAGCAAGTTGTTTACAATATGGCAAACATACCATATGAAAAAACAGCATCAAAAAAACAGAAAAGCTTGATAAACATAAAACAAAATCTACAAAATGAAATTTTCGGCCAAGATGAAGCTATAGATAAAATAGCAGCTGCTCTTTATGTCAGTAAGTCAGGACTAAAAGATGCAAATAAACCAATAGCAAGTTTTTTGTTTACTGGCCCAACAGGGGTAGGCAAAACAGAGCTGGCTAAACAATTGGCATTGAATTTAAATATAAAATTTACAAGATTTGATATGAGTGAGTATCAACAATCACACACTTCTAGTTCTCTTATTGGTTCGCCTGCGGGATATGTAGGATACGAAAAAGGAGGGTTGCTCACCAATGCTATAAAGAAAAATCCATATACTGTTTTGTTGTTAGACGAGATAGAAAAAGCTCATAAAGATTTATTGTCTTTGCTTTTACAAGTTATGGATAGGGCAAAACTAACAGACAATAATGGCGAAGTTATAAACTTTGAGAATGTTATACTAATCATGACATCTAACATAGGCCAAAAAGAGCCAAATGTCATGGGTTTTGAAAAAGATGAAACCATAAATGAGAACAGAGCACTAAAAGAGTTTTTTTCTGCTGAGTTTAGGAATAGGATAGATGATATTGTGCCATTTTCACATATAAACAAACAATACATAGGGTTAATTGTAGATAAGTTTATCAACAATATGCAAAACAATTTAAAAGAGAAAAACATAACAATATCTATCACAAAAAAAGCAAAAGAACAAATAATAGAATTGGGATATAACAAAGACATGGGCGCTAGACCGCTTCAAAGAGTTATAAACAAGCATATAAAAGAACTTATAGGTCGCAAGATATTATTTGGCGATATAAAATATGGAGATAAACTTAAAGTTGATTTTGTCAACAAAGAGTTTAAAATAGTGTAGTGAATATACATTTTGTTGGTATTGGAGGTATAGGGTTATCTGCATTAGCAAGATTCCTAAATAATAGCGGACATAATATATCAGGAAGTGATATGCATGAAACATCGTTGACAAAACAGCTTGAAAGTGAAAATATAAAAATCACTATACCACACAATAAATCAGCAATACACAATCAAGATATATTGATATACTCAGCAGCAATAAATGACAACAACAAAGAGATACAAGAAGCAAAAAAACAATCAATAAAAATAATCTCAAGAAAAGAAGCTTTGCCTATAGTGTTGGAAAATAAAAAAAATTACTCTGTATGCGGAGCTCATGGAAAAAGCACAACAACAGCTATGCTAACAGCGATATTGCAAAGCTCTGCCTTGATAGGTGCTGTTAGCAAGGAGTTTAATTCGAATTTCAGGTATATAGGCAATACAATATGTTTTGAAGCAGATGAGAGCGACGGAAGTTTTTTGTATTCTAATCCATATTGTGCAATTGTCACAAATGTAGAACCAGAGCATATGGAGTATTATAATTATAACAAAGAGATTTTTTTTGATTCTTATAAACAGTTTTTAAGTAAAGCAACCATAAGAGTAGTCAATGCTGAAGATGAGTTCTTAAATATGAGAAATATGAAAAATTGTATCAAGTTGTATCCGAGCAAAGATATAAAAGATATAAAATACAATCTAAAAAATGGCGAACCATATACATCGTTTGTATTAAAAGACATAGGAGATTTTGAGGTTTGGGGATTTGGAAAACATATAGCTATAGATGCTTCGCTTGCTATACTCGCAGGACTAAATGAGATAGGATTAGAACAAATAAAAGAAAACTTATTAAAATATAGAGGTATCAAAAAAAGATTCGACATAGTGCAAAAAGAGAAAAATTTTGTAGTTATTGATGACTATGCCCACCACCCAACAGAGATAAAAGCTACTATAAAAGCTACTAAGATGTATTGTCTCAAAGCAAATATAAAAGATATCATTGTTATCTGGCAGCCACATAAATATAGTCGAACAAAAGATAATTTAGAAGCATTTAAAACTTGTTTCAAGGGCTGCAAGGAGCTTATAATACTGCCGGTATGGACTGTAAACGAGCCGGTTCTGAGTATAAATTTTAAAAAAGAGTTTGAGTTTTATAATCTAACTTTCGCAAAAAATATAAAAGCAAAACAAGGCAAAATAGATATTTTTGATGAGAATAAAAATTTGATAAAAACTATAACAAAATCAGCTGTATTAGCTGTAGGCGCAGGTGATATTACAAGACAAATAAGAGTATAAAAAAGCAAACAAAAAAGGTTTAATGTAAAAACTCAAGAAAATCATAACTTAGAGTGTTTGGTTTTGTGTTTTGCGATGAGTTGTTAAATTTTTGTTGATATTTTTTGTATATTTGGGTTTAAGGGTCTATTTTTTGATTAGATTAAACAAAATTAGATAAAATGAAGGAATTTAAAAAGGGTTACGATGAAATTGGTTGATGATATAGAAGTAGGTGAAGATGAAGATTTTGCAAAAATGTTTGAAGAGAGCGAAAAGCAAAATAGCAAAGAGAGGATAGCGACAGGAACTATAGTCTCTATCAATGAAAATGGAGCTTTGGTAGATGTAGGTCAAAAAGTTGAAGGTGTAGTCAACATAAAAGAGATTACAAAAGATGGAAAGTGTTTGTTTGAAAAGGGTGACAAAATTGATGTTATGATAGCACCAAGTAGTGGTGAGAGACCATCTTTGTCGCATAAAAAAGTCAAACAAAAAAAGTTGGTGCAAGAGTATTTTGAAAAACATGGTGAAGCACCAGAAGATTTAGTTGTCGATGTAAAAGTTATATCAGTCAAAAGAGGTGCCGGATTTGTTTTGGAAGATCAAGATACATTGGAGTTTTTTATGCCTATGGGGCTGGCTTATTTGAAAAGCGAAGGGGCAGTTGGTAAAAGAATTAAAGCCAAAGTTTTGAGCGTCGATACAAATAAAAATTCAATAATTATATCAAGAAAAGCTATAGTAGAAGAAAGAAACGCAAAAAAGAAAGAAATTATAGAAAAAATTTCACTTTCAGACGAACCGATAAATGGTATAGTCTCAAAAGTAGTGAGTTTTGGTTTATTTATAGATATAGGCGGAGTAGATGGGCTATGCTATTTTAAAGAGATTAGCCACAAAGGACCTGTAAAAGCTTCTGATTATTATAAAGAAGGCGATGAGGTCATGGTCAAAGTTATCGAATACAATAAAGAAAAAGACCAAATAGCTTTGTCTATAAAACAGTGTTTGCCAGATCCTTGGGTTGAGATAGAAAATGAATTGGAAAAAGGAGACACTATAGCCGTGACGGTTTCAAATTTTGAGAGTTATGGTGCATTTGTTGATCTGGGCAACGACATAGAAGGGTTGCTGCATATATCTGAAATATCTTGGGAAAAACACTTGCAAAAACCACAAGATGTATTAAGTATAGGCGATGAGATAGAAGTTGAGGTCATGGAGTTAAATGTAGAAAGCAAAAGATTAAGAGTGAGTTTAAAATCACTTCAACCAAGGCCATTTGATGAGTTTTCAAAAAAGTTTAAGCCAAAAGAGATGGTAAAAGGAAAAATTGTAAGTATCACCAGTTTTGGTTTGTTTGCAAATATTTTTCCCGGTGTCGATGGCTTGATACACAACGAAGATATAAGTTGGCGTGATCAAATAAAACAAAAAGAAAAATACAAAAAAGGCGATGAAGTAGATGTAAAAATACTTAATATAGACTATGAAAATAAAAAAGTGTCACTTAGTATTAAAGCTACTTTAGAATCACCTTTAGATGAGTTTATAAAAACAAACAAAGTAGGATCAATTGTCACAGGAACAATAAAAGATTTCAAGGATTTTGGAATGTTTGTTTTATTGACACCAAGTATTGATGGGTTAGTCAGGACAGAGGATTTTGGTCCATTTGAAAAAGACGATGCAAAAATAGGTGACGAAGTAGAAGCGGTGATTACAAATATAGATACAACAAGAAATAAGATAAAATTATCTATAAAAAAACTTGAATACCAAAGAGGTAAAGAGTTGCTAAATCAAGTTAACGATGACGACACAGCAAAATTTGGCGATGTTTTAAGAGATAAATTAAAAAAATAAATTTATGAAAAAAGAAAAAATAATAGTATGCGATCACTTGCACCAAAGTGGTATAAATATACTTGAAAATTCAAATGAAATTAGCTTTGTAGATGCAAGTGACTTGAACAAAACAGAACTTCTCGTAGCTATACAAGATGCTACTGTTGCTATCACTCGAAGTTCTACGACAATAGACGATGAGTTTTTAAAAAATGCAAAAAATATGAAAGCAATAGTAAGAGCCGGAGTGGGTGTAGACAATGTAGATATAGATGGCTGTAGTAAATTAGGAATAATAGTGATGAATATACCCACTGCTAATACTATAGCTGCTACAGAGCTAACAATGGCACATATATTATCATGCATGAGAAAGATGCCATTTGCCCACAACCAATTGAAAAATGACAAAATTTGGAAAAGAGAAGATTGGTATGGGAGTGAGCTATACGGTAAAAAATTAGGTATAATAGGTTTTGGCAATATTGGTTCGAGAGTTGGTGAAAGGGCACAAGCATTTGGCATGGATATAGTGGCATTTGACCCATATATTGACCCTAAAAAAGCTACAGATATGGATATAAACTACACAAATAATTTTGATGATATTTTGGCATGTGATATTATCACGATACACACACCAAAAAATAATGAAACTATTGGTATGATCGGACAAAAAGAGATAAACAAAATGAAAGATGGTGTTGTTTTGATAAATTGTGCCAGAGGTGGATTGTATGATGAAACAGCACTTTATGATAATTTAAAATGTGGCAAAATATCAATAGCAGGTATAGATGTATTTGATAAAGAACCAACTACAAATAGTAAACTTTTTGATTTGAACAATATAATAGTCACAGCTCATTTAGGAGCAAATACAATTGAATCGCAATACAATATAGCTACGCAAGCAGCTACCAATGCGATGCAAGCACTTAAAGGCATATCATATCCACATGCACTCAATTTGCCAATTGATGAGACCAAAATACCAAAATTTGTCAAACCATATATGGAGCTAACACAAAAGATAGCTTTTTTGATATCACAACTTGATAAATCACAAATAAGATCAATAAGACTTGAAGCTCAAGGAGATATAGCAACATATCTTGATAGTTTGATAACATTTGCTATAGTTGGATCGTTGACTAATTCATCGTCAAATGAGAAACTAAACTATGTAAATGCAAAATTTATAGCCAAAGAGAAAAACATCGAATTAGAAACCATAAAACAGCCTAACAACTCAGGATATAAAAATAAAATTACAGTCAAAATCACGACAAAAAATACAAAAAATAAGATATCTGGTACTGTATTTGACGAGGATGTTCATAGAATTATAAATATAAATAATTATGAGATGGATATAGAGCCAGCAGGGAAAATGCTATTTGTGCGAAACTCAGATGTGCCAGGAGTCGTTGGTGAGGTAGGTAAGATATTAGGTGACAAAGATATAAATATATCTGACTTTAGATTAGGCAGACACAAAGACGGCGCACTTGCTGTTATATTAGTAGACAATAACATAGACGAAAGCACCGTAGAAGAGATATCAAGCTTAAAACAAGCCAAAACCGTTTGCTTTGTAAACATATAGGAGATAAAATATGGCAATGAGTATGGGGGAGCTTAAAAAAGGACTCAAAATAGAAATAGATGGTATACCATATAGGATATCAGACTATGCACATGTGAAGCCAGGCAAGGGTGCTGCGTTTGTGCGATGCAAAATTAAAAATTTCTTAAATGGTAAAACCATAGAAAAGACATTTCACGCAGGCGATAAATTTAATTCGCCCAATTTACAACAAAAAACTATGCAGTTTTTATACGATGATGGTGAAAACTTACAATTTATGGATGTAAAAAGCTATGAACAAATCAATTTGAGTTATGAACAAGTTGGCGATAATATAAACTGGATAATAGACGGCGATAGTGTGGATATTATGTTTTTCAACTCAAAACCTATCACTATAGAGGTGCCCCAAACAGTCTGTATGAAAGTAAAGCAAACTCCGCCAAACTTCAAAGGCGATAGTCAAGGCGGCAAAAAACCAGCAACACTTGAGTGTGGTGCGGTTGTGCAAGTTCCTTTTCATGTATTGGAGGGCGATATAATCAAGTGTGATACAAAAACAGCACAATATATAGAAAAGATTAAATAGTATGTATAAAATAGTTGGTTTGCTGATACTTTTATTGTTACCATTTAATAGTATACCACAAATAAAATTTGTAAATTATGACGACATAAATAACAATAGATATAAAATAAATATTGTTTTGAAAAAGATAGACACAGCTATAAGAAATAACTCTTTTCAAAAAGCTAAAATTTTATTAGACCATGTAAAAACATATAGTTTGTCAAAAAATAGAATACAAACTTTATCAAAAAAATTATCGTATGCTATCAAAGTGGCAAAACAACAAAAACGAAAAACAACAAAACAAAAACAAAAACAAAAACAAAAAACTGTTTATTTGACATTTGATGACGGACCTATGAAAGGCACTACAAAAGTGATAGATGTCATAAATAAAGAAAAAGTTCCAGTAACTATGTTTGTTGTGGGCGCACATATAAATAGTAGCAAACTATATAAAAGTTATTATAATCAAGTGAAAAATAGTCCATATATGTTGTTGGCAAATCATACATATTCGCATGCACACGACAGATACAATTGGTTTTATACAAGTGGGTATAAAAATATAATAAAAGACATAAATAAAAATCACATACTTCTCAAAAAGGATGTCAAGCCAAATAGTCCTCCATATACAAGGTTGGCCGGCAGAAATGTATATAGACTTCCTACTATCAAGACCAATGATCCTTATATAAGTAAAAGACAATTAAAACGAGAAAGAAAAAGTTACGATGCTATATGGAATGCCGGATTTTATTTGTATGGCTGGGATATAGAGTGGAGTTTAAATGCAAGAACCAACAAATATAGGCAAACAGCATCACAAATCGCCCAAAAGATTGAATATATGCACAAAAATAATCTATCCACAACTAAAAATAAAATTGTAGTTTTGATGCACGATATTATGTTTCAAGATAGATACAAAGGCAAACAAAAATTAACAAAATTGATAAAAATACTAAAAAAGAATAATTGGAAATTTGAAACTATAGAGACATATCTAACATCAGTAAATATAAAAAACTCAAAATATACTCAAAATGTCAAACTATATAATATAGAAAAATTCATAACGAACAAGACAAAAAATATAAAAAAATATAAGAATATAAAAAAAAACAACACTATAGCTATAAAAAATCTGGAACAATTTTAGGGTTTGTTGATGTTTAAATATGATTAAAACAATAAAAAATTTCAGCGAATTGGTGATGTTCAAGCATACAGTTTTTGCTTTGCCTTTCATATTTATTGCTATGATTATAAGCTCTCAAGGGTGGTTTGGTTGGAAATTTTTGTTTTTAGGAACGGTGTGTGCTGTTGGCGCTAGGAATTTTGCCATGGGATTTAACAGATATGTGGACATAGATATAGATAAAAAAAACAAACGAACAGCATCTCGTCCAAGTGTAGATGGTAGAATAAGTAGAAAATATTTGATCTTTTTTATATGGTCAAATGCTTTAGTATTTGTATTCGTAGCATATTTCATAAATAGTTTAGCTTTTAAACTGAGTTTTCCGGTGCTTGCTTGCTTGGCTGGTTATTCGTATTTTAAAAGATTTAGCAGCTTGTCTCATTTGGTTCTTGGGGTTTCATTGGGATTTGCCCCAATAGCTGGTGCCATAGTAGTGCAAGAGAGCGTTCCTATATGGTCTTTATATTTAAGTTTTGCTGTGATGTTTTGGGTAGCTGGGTTTGATATATTGTATTCGCTTCAAGATATTAAAATAGATAAACAGCTTAAACTTTATTCTATACCTTCAAAATATGGCTTTGATGCAAGCATAATTATATCAAGGTGCTTTCATGGTGTAGCAGTAGTTTTTTGGGCGCTATTTAGTTTTTCGTATGGTGTTGGTGTGTTTGGGTATGTGGCTGTGGTGTTAAGTGCGGTTATGCTAGGAGCTGAACACTACATAGTGTCAAAAGATTTTAAGAAGATAGACAAAGCATTTTTCACGATAAATGGATATTTAAGTATAATATATCTGCTGTTGATAGTGCTGGATAAGACGATAAATATATAAAAGGAATAAGATGAAAAGATGGATAATAGGATTTGTAGGTATATTGATACTTGCTAGTAGTTTAGAAGCTGCGCAGATATATGCGACATTTACCGTGCAAGCAAAACAAGATGCTAGCCTGGCTTTTAGTAGTAGTGGGACTATAGAGAATATATATGTAGATACTACCGCGGAAGTAAAAAAGGGTGAAAAGTTAGCCGTGTTAAAAGACGAAGACCTCAAAAGTGCTTTGCAAGTGGCGAGAACTGCTTTGAAATATGCAAAGATTGATTATGATAGACAAAAAAAGGTGAAAAATATCGTATCAAAATTTGAGTTTGACAAATATGCACTCAAATATGAGACAGCCAAAGCACAGCTAAGATACCAGCGGTCGCTACTGGACAAAACCGTGCTAAAAGCACCGTTTGATGGTGTAATATACGACAAACTTGTAGAGGTAGGCGATGTTGTAAGCGGACAGATGGTCAAAACAGCCTTTAAAATACAGAGCAAAACTGCTAGGAAACTTGTGTTGGAGTTTGACCAAAGGTATTGGAAAATAGTCAAAGTGGGTCAAATTTTCAAATATAAAGTAGATGGAGATGGCACGACACACGAAGGCAAAATATCAAAAATATATCCATCTGCTTCTAGTAGCAACAGAAAGATGAGGGCGGAAGTCGCGACAAAAGATTTTGTGACAGGACTGTTTGGCGATGGTTATATCCAAAAAGTAGGCAAATAATGCACTGGATATATTTGATATTTGCCATACTTTTCGAAGTCGCTGGCACTTTGTCTATCAAACAAGCCTCCATAGGGCATACATACTTTTGGAGTGTGGTGATAGTGGTGTGCTATGCATTGTCATTTGTGCTAATATATTTTGCGATTCAAAAGCTAGATATAGGCACAGCATATGCGATATGGGCGGCAGTCGGCACTGCTTTGGTAGTGTTGTTGGGTTGGCTGATATTTGGTGAAAATATGAATGTTATGAAAATATCTGGAGTGTTGTTTATCATCTTTGGTGTAGTTTTGCTGAAACTACAGACGACAGTATAATTTACAAGGATAAAAATGCACAAACAAACAATATCATTGGTTTTGGGTAGTGGCGGTGCTAGAGGATATGCTCATATTGGAGCTATAGAGGAGCTTCAAAAACAAGGATACGAGATAGGTTCTATTTGTGGTTCATCTATGGGAGCATTGATAGGGGCTTTGTATGCTTGTGGCAAACTAGAGGAGCTTAAGAGATGGGTTCTCACTCTTGATATGTTTGATGTGGTAAAGCTGGTTGATTTTTCATTGACTGGTAAAGGCATCATACGAGGAGATAAAGTATTTGACATCATAAAAGATATGATAGGTGATATTATGATCGAAGATTTGCCTATATCTTTTACTGCTGTAGCTACAGATATCATGAAACAAAAAGAGGTATGGATGCAAAAAGGAAAGCTATTGGATGCTGTGAGAGCTTCTGTAGCTATACCTAGCATACTAACACCCAAAGAGATAGATGGACGATACTTGATAGATGGCGGAGTTCTAAATCCACTACCTATCGCACCTACTATATCAGACTCTACTGATTTGACAATCGCAGTAAGTCTAAATGCTATGAACACAAAAAAATACAAAATAGATATGAAACAAAAGGAGAAAAAACAGCAAACAAATATGAAAAAAATATTTTTTGAGATTTCTCAAAAAGCAGGACAGTTAATAACAAAAGAGCAAAAAACCAGCTACGAAGATATGGGTATGTTTGGTATCATGGGTAGAACTATAGATATCATGCAAAATGCTATATTAGAATCAAAAATGGCAGGATATATGCCAGATATAGTCATAGGTATTCCAAATAATGCTTGTGGATTTTATGAGTTTAACAGAGCATATGAGCTAATCGAACTTGGAAGAATAATAACAAGAGAGATGATTGAGGAGACGAAAGATGTATAAACTAGCGATAAACAGACCGATCATGACCTTGATGTATGCACTTACATTGGTGATATTTGGGCTTATGAGTTTCAAAAGTATGCCATCGGCACTTTTTCCAAATATTGACTTACCTATGGTGACTATAAAGACAGTATATCCAGCAGCTCAATCAAGCACAGTAGAATCACAAGTGACAGACAAGATAGAAGAAGCGATATCAAAAATAGGCGGTATAGATAGTATTACCTCCACTTCTAGTGATGGTATCAGTGTAGTCATGGTACAATTTTTTCTAAGCCGAAACATAGATGAAGCCACAAACGATGTGCGAGACAAAGTGTCGGCTGTGATTTTGCCATCAAATGCCAAGACACCGCTGGTTAGCAAACTTGATATTGGTGGAGCATCGGTCATCAATCTGTTTTTGACTGCAAAAAAAGAAAATATGAAAGAGCTTATGATGTTTGCCGATGAAAAGATCAAGCCAAAACTCCAAAAAATAAACGGAGTCGGTGCTATCAACATCATAGGCTACAAAGATAGAGAGATAAAGATATATCCAGATATAAGACTGTTAAACAAATTTGATATAACTATCGCAGAGCTAAATGCTATCATAAAAGCAGAAAACCAAAAGCTAGGTAGCGGTAAGCTTATCACTAAAAACAACGAATTTACCATCAAAGTCCAAAGCGATGTCCTCAACTTAGAGGAGCTAAAAGATATCAAGATAAAAAACAGCACCAAGCTAAAAGATATAGCCACAGTCCTAGATAGTCTAAGCGATGCAAAAAGTTATGCCTCCTATGATGGAGCACAGGGTGTCATGTTAGAAGTTCAAAAGATATCTGGCACAAATACTATAGATATAGTTCAAAATGTCAAAGCAGTAGTGCCGTCTCTCAAAGCTATGGCTGGCGATGACTATGGAGTTCAAGTGCTAAACGACACAGCTCCACATATCGTGCATTCTTTAGACGATGTGAAGTTTGACTTGGTGTATGGGGCATTTCTGGCTATATTCATAGTGTTTATGTTTTTGAGAAACTGGACTATCACATTTGTATCTGCTTTGTCTATACCCTCCTCTATCGCTGGCACATTTGCCTTGATGGACTATATGGGATATGACCTTAACAAGATGACACTCATAGGACTTACACTAGCTATAGGTATCATCATAGACGATGCTATAGTCGTCATAGAAAATATCTACAAAAAGCTAGAGGCCGGTGCGACTAAGTTTCAAGCAGCATATGAAGGCACAAAGGAGATGGCATTTGCCATACTTGCCATATCTGCTATGCTGTTAGCTGTGTTTGTGCCTGTCTCTTTTATGGGTGGAATAGTCGGCAAATTTTTTGAGTCGTTTGCCATGACTGTGGGCTTTGCTGTGATCATCTCATATACTATAGCATTGACATTTATACCCTCTTTTAGTGCTAGAATTTTACACAAAGGGCATAGTCGCTTTTATGACAAAACAGAACCATTTTTTGTAGCACTTGAGAAAGCTTATGTCAAGATATTGAAACTTGTCCTGAGATTTAAGATATTGACTCTAGTGTTGGTGGTGGCTATATTTATAGGGTCTTTAAGTCTGTTTCCTATGATAGGTATGGACTTCATACCCAAAGAAGACAAAGCAGAGTTTGAGATCAAGCTCAAAGCAGATGCAGGTATATCACTACAACAGATGATCAAAGAGTCAAAAGCAGTAGAGAAGTTTGTCCGACAAAATCCAAATGTGGATTATACTACCATGACAGTAGGCTACACGACATCACAAGAAAAACACAAATCCCTCATATATGTAAAGCTACTAGACAGAGCTCAAAGAGAGATAACCCAAGAGCAAATCATCCAAAATCTACGAGGAGAGTTAGCAAAATACAAAAACAAGCTGTTTATAACTGTCGCAGCTATACCAACCATAAAAGGTGCCGGTGTCTCTGTGCCGTATCAAGTGGTGCTGAAGTCAGATTCGTTTGAACAGCTACAGATAGCTACAAATAACTTGACCTCATATCTATCAAAAAAGCCGGGCTTTATGGATATAGACACCAACTTAGACGATGGCAAACCACAGATTGATATAGTCATAGCAAGAGAAAGTGCAAACAGATTGGGCATAACCGCTTCACAAATAGCACAGGCTATAAATATCGCATTTTCAAGCGATCTTGAGATAAGCTATTTTGAAGAGAAAGGCAAACAATACAATATCACACTACGACTAGACGACGACCAAAGATCTCGTATAGAAGATATACGAAAGATACAACTTCGAGCAAAAAACGGTCAGCTAGTATATCTCGATGGTTTAGTGGAGTTTAAACAGTCAAAATCACTTGCTACTATATATCATTTTGATAGACAAAGACAAGTCACGATATATGCCGATCTGTTTGGTCTGGACTTGGGCGGAGCTTTGGCATATACAAAAGATGAGATAGACAATCTGATGCCAGATGGTGTCTCTTATCGTTTTACCGGGTTTGCAGAGGAGATGGGCAAGACAGCAGATGCATTTGCTGTGGCTCTTGGATTGTCTGTGGTACTGATGTTTATCATACTAGCGGTTTTATACGAATCTTTGATACAACCTATCATCATCATGATTGCACTTCCGCTTAGTATCATAGGTGTTTTGCTAGCTTTGTATCTAATCGGATTGCAGTTTAGTTTGTTTGTGATGATAGGGTTTATGCTGCTTATGGGTATGGTCGGCAAAAATGCAGTCCTACTCGTGGATTTTGCAAACGATGCTATAGAAAATGGCAAAAACACGGACGATGCTTTGCTAGAAGCTGGCGAAAAAAGATTAAGACCCATACTCATGACTACTGTTGCCATGATATTTGCTATGTTGCCACTGGCTCTGGGCTCTGGGCTGGGCAGCGAGACAAAAGCTCCTATGTCTATATCTATCATAGGTGGGCTTATCAGCTCTATGGTATTGACTTTGTTGGTAGTGCCGGCTATATATAAGATGATAAATCCTATAGATAGGTTTTTTAGAAAATTTTATGAAGTAGGAAAAGTGGAGTAAATAGAGATTTTTAGAAGTTGCTAAAGTATATTTGGCACTATGAAGTAGCCATCATCTGATTTTGGTGCATTTGCTAGAAGCTTCGCTCCAAAATCAGGGTTTGATACTACTTCATCTCTACGAAGAGTGAGCCCGCCTTTTATCGTAGTAAATGTAGAGCGGACATGAGATACATCTATATCGTCAAGATTGTTGACAAACTGGACTATCTCTTCTATCTCTACTGCTAGTGCTTTTTTGTCTTTGTCGTCTATATATAAAGACGAAAGACGAGCTAGCTTGTCAATAGTTTTGTCGTCTATTGTCATATCTACTTATTTTGCTCTTATACCTAGTTGCGAAACTATAGAAGTAAATTTCTCGTAGTTTTTTGCCCTGAGGTATTTTAAGAGTCGTTTTCTCTTGCCGACCATTTTCAAAAGTCCCAGTCTGCTAGAGTGGTCCTTGTGATTTGTCTTGAGATGTTCTGTCAGCACCTTGATTTGTTCGCTTAGTATTGCTATTTGCACCTCTGGCGAGCCTGTGTCATTTTCGTCTCTTTGGAACTGCGAGACTATGTTTTGTTTTATGTCCAAATCTAAAGCCATATTGACCTCCTTGATAGGTATTTTTTCATAGTGTGTTTTATTGGTATCAAACACATAAGTATCTGCATTACACAAAATGTAGTATATTTTATCTAAAGAAACTTAAATCTTATAAACTTTAAGAAAAATATGGTAAATTTACTGATGCTAAAACTTTTTAAAATATCTGGTTTTTTTTCATATACAATCATAATATGTCTAAATGCTATGACGGATTTAGGCCATAAAATTATATTACAAAATACTATATTTAAAGTTTATGAATCTTCGCAGCTAATTGTTTTGACCTCTATAGTCAATGCCTTGATACTTATGCCATTTATATTTTTATTTTCGCCAGCAGGTTTTTTAAGCGATAAATATAGAAAAACTATGGTTATAAAATATGCTTCTGCATTTGCTGTGTTTATCACTATATTTATACTCATTAGTTATTATATGGGTTTGTTTTGGCTGTCATTTTGTCTTACATTTGTTCTCGCTGCCCAAAGTGCCATATATTCGCCTGCAAAATATGGACTAATCAAACAGTTAGGAGGAGATAAAAATATATCAGTGGGCAATGGTTTGGTCCAAACTGTTACTATAGTATCTATACTTGTAGGTTCTGTGCTTTATTCTGTGTTGTTTGAGATTATCGTTCAAAATAAATACACAAATACAGCAGATATATTACAAGCCATAGCACCGTTAGGATATTTGCTTGTGCTTGCTAGCGTGATAGAGTATTTATTCGCTTTGAGGCTTATCAAACAAACTAACGATAAAATACAAATAGATAGCTTAAAATTTGATATTAAACGATATATAACTTTATCATATTTCAAAGAAAATTTTAAGTTTATATTTAGCAACCAAATAGTATGGATAAGTATAGTGGCACTTGGAGTATTTTGGGCTATATCTCAAATCGTTGTCTCCATATTTGGTGAATATATCAAAACAAACCTATATATTACAAACACAATAGTAGCTCAAGGTTTATTGGCAATCAGTGGCGTCGGCATCGTAGTTGGTTCTATTTATGTGTCAAAAATAAGTAGATATTTTATACAAAAAGGTATAATACCGGTGGGTGCTATAGGCATAGCTGTTTGTTTATACCTAATTCCTATGCTTGAAAATATATTTTGGTTATCTATGGCTATTCTTGGGTTTGGTTTTTTTGCTGGACTATTGATAGTGCCGTTAAATTCACTTATCCAGCACCATACCCAAACAAAACATTTAGGCAAAGTGTTGTCTGGAAATAATTTCATACAAAATATATTTATGCTTGTGTTTTTGAGTATTTCAGCTTTATTTGGGTATTTTAAGTTTAATAGTGTTGTGTTGTTTGATTTTATTTTTATTGTTGCGGTGTTGATGAGTTTGTATTTTGTGATTAAACTATCGCGTTTTTTTGTCAGGTATTTTTTTGAGTTTTTTATCGCTCTTAGATATGATGTAGTTTCACACGGACTTAAAAACAATCAAAAAACTACAGGCACACTTTTGTTAGGAAACCACATATCGTATCTTGATTGGGCAGTGTTGCAAGTAGCATATCCAGCAAATATAATATATGTCATAGATAAAGAGTATTATGATAAATGGTATTTTAAACCAGTGTTAAAATTTTTTAGAACCATACCAATATCGCAAAATAGAAGTAAAACAGCACTCAGCCAAGTAGCAAAAGCATTAAATGAAGGCAAAACAGTAGCATTGTTTCCAGAAGGTAGCATATCTAAAACAGGAGAACTACAAAGATTTAAGAAAGGTTATGAAGTAGCTCTCAAAGATACAACAAATGCAAAAATTGTGCCATTTTATATAAGCGGACTTTATGGCGATATTTTCTCGCTTGCCCCCAAAAGTAGAAGAAAAATATCAAATACAAAAGTAGATATCTATTTTGGCGATTATTTACACATAGACACAAAGGCCGCCGACATAAGAGATGTTGTGCTAAATATGGCAAAAGAAACAACAAGAGTTGTTTCTTGATACTCTTTGTGTTTATATGACTTAAAATAATGTTAATATGATATAATACTTTTAAAAAGGGTAAAATATGACAAATCATATCTTGTTCATCTATTCTTGTGGTTCTTGTTCTTATATAACAAAAGTTAATAATAAAATATTTGAAAATTTGAGAGTATAAATTTATGAGTTATGATTTTAAACAAAGAATTTTTACATCTGCTTTATTGTTTTTAGGTTTTGTATTTGTTGGTTTATTAGACAATCTGTTTTTAACTTGGCTTGTAGTTGGTGCTTTGATGATACTATCCATAAAAGAGATAAAAAATATATTAAAACTTACACAAAATGATATCTATGTATATGCTATCGCAACTTGGGTGGTGGCATTGTTTTATGAAAAACCTGAAGATTTAGTATTTGTTGTAGCGATTATCTTGCTTTCAATGGTATCTTATAACAAAAGTGTTAAGTTGAAAAATTTATTGCCATTGGCATATCCATTGGCACCATATTTATTTATATTTTCACTTTATGTCTCATATGGTATGAAAGCACTTGTATGGCTTGTAGTTGTCGTAATAAGTGTAGATGCAGGAGCATACTTGTTCGGCAAAAAATTTGGCAAAACTAAATTTTGTGCTACAAGTCCAAACAAAACTATAGAAGGTGCGATAGCAGGTGTGGTAGTAGCCACTATATTGGGTTCTTTGTTTGTTATAACAAATATAAGTTTTTTGGCAGGTTTGTTGATATCATTTGTTGTTGCGGTGTCGGCTATATTTGGCGACCTTTTTGAAAGTTATTTAAAAAGAGAAGCAAATATAAAAGATAGTGGCAATATATTTCCAGGACACGGCGGTGTGCTCGATAGAGCCGATGGATACTTGTTTGCTGGCATCATATTGGTTGTGATGATAAGGTTTTTTATTTGATACTCTTGGGTTGCACTGGTTCTATCGGTGTAAGTTGTATAGAAGTAGCAGTTCAAAACAAACTCAATATAGATGTGTTGGTTGCTGGCAAAAATATAGAACTGCTAAACAAGCAAATAACAACAACAAAACCTAAAATAGTAGTTGTAGCGCACAAGCAAGATGTGCACAAAGTCAACCACGATCGTGTAAGATATGGTGAAAAAGCTATATTGGATGCCATAGAAGAATCAAAATCAAAAATAGTGGTCAATGCTTTGGTTGGGTTTTTGGGTCTGCGACCAACACTCAAAGCGATATCTTGTGGCAAAATAGTAGCATTGGCAAACAAAGAATCACTTGTAGCTGCAGGTAAATTTATAGATAAATCAAAAATCATACCAATTGATAGCGAGCATTTTAGCTTGCAGTATATTTTAGATAAAAACAAAAATATAAACAAGCTTACTATCACGGCATCTGGTGGAAGTTTTCGTTTTACGCCATTAGAAAAACTTAAATCAGTATCAATAAAAGAAGCATTAAATCACCCAAATTGGTCTATGGGAGATAAAATCACCATAGATAGTGCTACTATGGCAAATAAACTTTTGGAGATAGTTGAGGCATATTGGCTATTTTCAACTAAAAATATAGATGCAATAATAGAACCAAAATCAATAGTTCATGCACTTATAGAATACAAAGACGGAAGTTTGGTAGCACATATGGCGAACCCATCTATGAAACTTCCTATATCGTATGCACTTGGTTTGAATTGTAAATCAAATATAGTCAAGCCTATATCGTTGATAGGTTTAGGTTCTTTGCAGTTTAAAGAGATAGATATCAATAGATATCCAATATTTAGTTTAAAAGACACAATACTTGATAATCCATCTTTAGCAGTGGTGTTAAACACAGCAAATGAAATAGAAGTAACAAAATTTTTAAACAACAAAATATCTTTTGTTGATATAGCTACAAATGTCATCAAGTGTGTAAATAGATATCACAATATCAAAATATCTTCTATTGATGATATCTACGCTATAGATAAACAGATACGAGAAAATCAAAAAGACTATTTAATCTAAAAATACATTATAAGAGTATATATAAAGGGCACCTCTAAAAATCTCTATAGCTCATAGAAGTTTTTAGAGGCGCCCTAAATATAGTTGCTCACTATTCTATAAACAATTTTGTTAAATTCAGCTATTTATGATATAATAGCCAAATTTCAAAGGAGTAAATATGGCACAAAAAGCTATACGAGAGTATGATGCTAAGTCTATCTTAGCGAAACATTGGGATGATTTTTTTCCTGGGTTTACATATACATATGAGACATTGTTGGTAGCAAATGGCAAGCAGATACTAAATGAGGCAAATGTCAAGGATTGGGTTAGTAAAAAACCGCTTGTAGTAAAACCAGATATGTTATTTGGCAAAAGAGGTAAAAATAATTTGGTTTTGTTTAAAGACCAAAAACCAGGTGACATTAGCTTAAATAAAGCAGCAAGCTGGATAGATGAAAAGCTATCAAAACCACAAAGTGTGTATTTTGATTTTGACGGTGATACACCAGTAGGAGAGCCACAAATAGATAAATTAACTCACTTTATAGTTGAGCCATTTACCCCACATAAACAAAAAGAGGAGTATTATATATCGGCTACTTGCGTTGGCGATGATGATGTGCTTTATATGTCAGCTGAAGGTGGTATGGAGGTTGAAGATGGCTGGAGTGATAAAGTCGTTGAAGTCGCTTTCGCTATAACAGACAATCAAGATGAGATAGAGAGTAAAATTAGGGCAAATATCCCAAAAGATATACCAAATATGGATAAAGAAAACTATGCTAAGTTCGCAATAGGTTTTTTTGAGGCATACAAAAAACTAAACTTTGCATATCTTGAGATAAATCCATTTGTGATGCAGGACAATAAAATTGAACTACTTGATATGGTAGCAAAACTCGATGATACTGCAGGATTTATGATGGTTGAACAGTGGGGAGATGTATTGTTTCCTACGCCATTTGGTATGGAAGCAAAATCACCAGAAGTTCAAGCTATAGAAGAGGCAGATGCAAAAACAGGAGCAAGCTTAAAACTAACTTTGCTCAAGCCAAATGCAAGGATATGGACTATGGTAGCAGGTGGCGGTGCATCTGTAGTATATGCAGATACTATAGCTGATTTAGCAGGTATAGATGACTTAGCAAACTATGGTGAATATAGTGGCGGACCTACTACAGGCGAAACTAAGTTTTATGCAGAAACTTTGCTTGACCTTATGACAAGAAGTGAAGATAGAAAAGGTAGAGATAAGATACTGATAATAGGTGGTGCAATAGCAAATTTCACGGATGTAGCGAAAACATTTACAGGTATCATTCAGGCATTTGAAAATTATCAAGACAAGATGAAAAAAGTAGGCACTAAAATATTTGTGCGAAGAGGTGGGCCAAATTATGAAAAAGGTCTAAAAGATATAAAAAAAGCAGCACATGATATGGGATTATATATACGAGTATATGGACCTGAAACCCACTTGACAGAGATTGTCAAAATAGCATTAGATAAGGATTTATAAGATGGGAAAACTATTTACAAAACAATCACAAGCGATATTTTGGAACAATAATCGCTCGGCAATTCAGCGAATGCTTGATTATGATTATATTATCAAGCGAGAGACACCATCAGTTGCTGGTATAGTAGCACCAACTTCATCAAATAAATTTGATAAGTTTTTTTATGGCGGCGATGAGATAATGATACCACTTTATAAAACCACAGCACAAGCAAAATATGCACAACCTCAAGCCGATGTGCTACTTAATTTTGCATCATTTAGGACAGCATACGATGTGACAATTGAGGCTATCAATATAGGTAGTTTTAAAACTATTATGATAACAGCAGAGGGTATACCAGAAAGACTATCTCGTGGTATGAATGCCTATGCAAAATCAAAAAAAGTTGTGATTATTGGACCTGCTACAGTAGGTGGTATATCACCAGGAGCTTTCAAGATAGCAAATATAGGTGGAACAACACAAAACATAATCAACTCAAAACTACACAGAGTTGGTTCTTGTGGTTTAGTTACAAGAAGTGGTGGATTATTCAATGAGTTAGCAAATATAATATCAATAAACGCTGATGGCATAGCAGAAGGTGTCGCAATAGGTGGGGATAGATTTGTAGGAAGTGTATTTATAGACAATCTACTTCGTATGGAACAAAACCCAGATGTAAAATATATGTTGTTGTTGGGTGAAGTTGGCGGAACTGAAGAGTATAAACTTATAAATGCTATAAAAAAAGGTTTGATTAAAAAACCTGTGATAGCTTGGTGTATAGGCACTATAGCAAAACACTATGATAGTGGTGTGCAATTTGGACACGCAGGTGCAAGTGCAAACGATGACGCAGAAACAGCAGAAGCAAAAAACAAGGCTATGAGAGAAGCTGGTATTTTAGTTCCAAAATCATTTAATGACCTGCCAGAAGTTATAAATGGGGCATACAAAGAGCTTCATGGCGAAGGAATTATTGGCGATATAGTTGAACCAGAGATAAATGTCATACCAGAAAACAGAAGGTCAAAGAATTTTATATGCACCATATCAGATGATAGAGGTGAAGAGGCTACATATGCTGGTTTCCCAATATCAAGTGTAGCTACACCGCAGACCGGCAAAACTATTGGCGATGTAGTATCTTTGCTTTGGTTTAAAAAACAGTATCCAAAGTGGGCAACTGACTTTATAGAAACAGTTATGAAAACAGTTGCAGACCATGGTCCTGCGGTTAGTGGAGCACACAATGCAAAAGTCACAGCGCGTGCAGGCAAAAGTGTCGTAGAGAGTCTTGTGACTGGACTTTTGACTATAGGACCTAGATTTGGTGGAGCCATAGATGGAGCAGCAAAATACTTCAAATATGCTAATGATAAAAAACTAACTCCAAAGGAGTTTTTAGATTATATGAAAAAAGAGGGTGTGCCAATTCCTGGAATAGGACATAGAATCAAATCACTCAAAAATCCTGATTTGCGAGTAACAGGACTTATGAAATATGCAAAAGAGCATTTTCCTGCTACATCGCTACTTGATTATGCTAGAACTATTGAAGCATTGACCACAAGTAAAAAAGAGAATCTTATTTTAAATGTTGATGGAACTATTGGTATACTTATGGTTGATATGTGGAGAGCTTTGGGTTATAGTGAAAACGAGATAGATGAGTTTATAGAGTCAGGGACTTTAAATGCTTTCTTTATCGTAGGGCGAAGCATAGGTTTCATAGGACATATATTGGATGAAAAAAGACTATCTATGCCTATGTATAGGCACCCTATGGACGATATACTTTATAGTTTACCAGAAAACTAATAGTTTTTATGAGGTATTATCCTCGTAACGGTTTTACAATTTATGAACTTCTTTTTGTAGTAGTCATAGTGGCTGTTGTAGCTTCTATGACTATCTTTAGGCCGATACACGATGATATAGATGAAGCATCAAAGAAAATATCGTTGTATCTCAAGTATACAAGATATTTGGCACTACACGACAACCAATATCATAGGTATTTTGAAGAAAATGATACCATATGGTATAAAGGTAGGTGGACTTTTAAAATCCAACACTGCAAAAAAAGTATAGGTGGGTATTATTTTGTAGTGTATAAAGATAGCGATCATGAAGGATATATAGACAAAGTTGAGACCGCATTGGATCCATTGAACAATAAATATCTATACTCAAATAGTGACTGTGTAGCTATAGTAGATGAAAGTCCATATGTACTATTGACAAAAAAATATGGAGTGAAAAAAATAGTAGCAAATAAACACTGCAAGCCATATAGCAGCAGCACTGTTTCTATGGCTATGAGTTTCGATGAGTATGGCTATGCTCACAACCGCCTCAGTGCAAAGCCCAACGAACCAAATAAGTATATGCTAAAAGCCCCATGTGTACTTACAATATATGACAACAAAGAGAACAATGCTACCATAACAATAAGCGATGAGACAGGAGCGATATGGTAAAGTGAGGGACACCACGAACAAATGTCACGAACAAAGTCGCTGCAAAACTATCCGTGACTATTTTAACTTTTGCTAAAAATATTTCCTGAAAAACTACAAGGCTATATTATATCCTATAAATGCCAGCGCATATGCCACGATAGAAGTAAAGACAAATAAATATCCAGCATATCGCCATCCACCTGCTTCTTTTGCAAATACTATTGTAGCAGCAAGGCACGGTAGATATGTCATGATGATGATGATAAATGCCACAGCAGATGCAAACGATATGTTTTTTGACAACCGTTCAATCAGTGAGCTGTTTTCTTCATCTACATCGCCACCAAGCGAATACAAAACTCCCAAAGTAGATACTACTACCTCTTTGGCGGCCAGTCCTGTCTGTAGGGCTACTGCCATCTTCCAGTCCATACCTAGTGGTGTAAACACGGGCTCTATAAACTTACCAACCTGACCTAAGTAGCTAAGTTCTAGTAGTTTTTCGTTTAGTTCATTTGTTAGCTCACTTTTTTTCTCATCTCCTGCTGTTTCTATCTTGGTCTCATAAGAGTTTGACAGCTCTATGTTTTTTGGATAACTACTCGCAAACCACACCAACATAGAAGCCGCTGCTATAAATGTGCCTGCCTTTTTGAGATACATCATGGTCTTTGACTTGACAGTGTGCCATACCAACACTACAGATGGCATACGGTATTTTGGCATCTCCATGACAAACGGTTCGCTCACACCTTTAAATGCGGTCATCTTGAGGACTTTTGCCAGCACAAGCCCTAACAAAGCTCCGCCCATGTATATAGCAAAAAGTATATTTCCAGCGTGTTGCGGAGCGAAAAAAGCACCAACAAACAGCACATATACAGGAAGCCTGGCACCACAGCTCATAAATCCTATGATAAACATAGTAAGCAGCCTATCCTTGTCATTTTTGAGTATCCTAGCACTCATATAAGCAGGTATCGAACACCCAAACCCAGTGACAAGTGGTATAAACGACTGACCGTGTAGTCCAAACTTGTGAAAAAATCCATCAAGCAAATATGCAACACGGCTCATATATCCTGTGCCTTCAAGCAAAGCAATACCGACAAAAAGTATCACGATATTTGGCACAAATAGCACCACAGCTCCAACACCAGCGATAAGTCCATCGACTATCAAAGAGCGTAGCTCATCGTGTGCTATAAATCCGCCTACAGTATCGCCAAAAGAGCCAAAAAATTCATCTATGTAGTCCATAGGTATAGAACCTATCTCAAATGTAAGTTGAAATAAAGCCCACATGAAAAACAGAAATATAGGTATGCCAAAAATAGGATGTATAAGAATATTGTCTATTTTTTGTGTGATAGATGGTTGGGTGGTAATATCTTTAGAGGTTTCAACCGTCTCGTTTATAATACCTTGGTTAAACGACATATACTCATCTGCCATGATGTCTATCATAACATCTTCGTTGTGATGTATTTTAATGTGTTCTATAGCTTTCAAAACTACTGGTTGCAAGCTGGTCCATATAGGTTCATCGTGAAGTTTTTTGTAAATATATTTTTGTTCAGACAATAGATCTATAGCTATTTTTCTATATGACAACGATGTGTTGAAGTTGTCGCATTGTCGTTTTTCAAGTATATTGACAAACTTATTTTTGTCTAAAAACTGGACTATATTTGTTATCTCTTCTTCTATAGCTTCGCTAAATACAAGCTTTGATTCTTTTTTTATTTGTTTGTGAGTTTTGATGATATTTGACAGAAGTTGTTCTATGCCATCTTTTGTCAGCGCCGATACCTTTATGGCATCTACTCCTAAAAGTTCGCTCATGTAGTTTGAGTTTATGCTTATATTCTCTTTTGTAGCTTCATCACTCATATTTAAAGCTATGACCATCTTTTTGTCCATATTTAGAAGCTCGCTAGTTAGTTGTAGGTTTCGCTCTAAGTTTGTGCTGTCTACAATATTTAATATGATATCGTATTGTTCATGTTTTAAAAAGTCGCTGGTAATCTTCTCTTCTTGCGAATAATCAGCCAACATATATGTACCCGGCAAATCAACCATACTTAATAAATATCCTTGATATTCAAACTCTATGGTCTTTTTCTCTACTGTCACACCTGTGAAGTTTCCTACATGCTCACGAGCTTTGCCCATGGCATTTAGTAGCATACTCTTGCCGACATTTGGTTGCCCTACTAGGGCTATCTTTATATTTTTCACTATTGCACCTCTATCTTTTGGGCTTCATCTTTTCGCAAAGCTATGTTCATTTTGCCTACTCGTATCTCATATGTGCTTTTCAAGTTTGTATGTGCTAAATACTTGATATGCACACCTTTTAGTATGCCAAACGATATTAGTCGTTGTCTCAGTGCTCCTGTTGTGTGTAGTTTTTTCACTACATACTCTTGACCTATTACGGCCTCGGTTATTTTCATATTTGTCCTTTTTTATTTTTTAAGATTCTCTCTAAAAATCTCTATAACTATAAGCATAGATGTTTTTAGAGATAGCCTTGTGTATTTGTCACTTTATATCTTAGTTTTTTTGTTTTTATAGCTTTTGAGATATTCAAGTACAATATATAAAAACCAAGATACAAGTGAAATTTGCATGGCATATCTATCCTACAGCTATAGTAGTGCCGAGCTCTTTGTCTATCAAGTGTAGTCCTCGTCCATCTGTGCCTATGATCTCTATCTTGTCTATCAACCCACTAAACAGCGCTTCCTCTTCGTGTTGCTCTGCTACATACCATTGCAAAAAGTTAAATGTAGCAAAATCTTTTTGTGTCAAAGTCAAATCTACAAGACTATTTATCTTTGAAGTGATAAACTTCTCGTGTTTGTAAGTTTGTGTGATGACATCTTTGATATCTTTAAACTCATTTGGTGGTGTTTTCAAAGCTCCCACTACTGCTTGTGCTCCTGTTTCATTAACATAGTCAAAAAGTTTATGCATATGCTCCATCTCTTCGTTGCTGTGTTCTTTTAGAAACTTTGCAGTTCCTGCTAAACCTTGGGCGCTCGCCCACGATGCCATAGACAAATATAAATTTGCCGAAAAATGCTCCAGATTTATCTGTTCGTTTAATCTGTCCAATACCTCTTTTTTTAACATAATGTTCCTTTTCTTTTCTTTTCTTGGTCTTACAAATTTGAGCTATGCTCCAAATATGCCAATATTTTTTATTTAGCCCTTTATGCCATCTGCTCTAGGTGTCACTAAAAACTTGAAAAATAGCTTGATATATATCGCAAAAGGCAAGGTCCAAACTATAGCCGACCACAGATACAATTCACTGGTATATTGTTCAAAAAATTGTATAAACCCTCGCATAAAAGTAGCTATGATGATGAATAACACCATCAAGTGCGTATAGATATTTGATGTAAGGTGTCTGCCTGTATGTATCCAAGATATGATTATCATGATCACAAGATATGCCAATCCTATGCCACCAGTAGTGATAAAGTGCCTGAAATGATTGATACCGGAGATATCTTTGTCTAAAATATCCCAACCTATCAAACCATAACCAACTGCCAACAAGACAAATATAGATCCCAAATATATCACATATGGTTGAGTGAGTATATTTTTGTCTTTCAAGATATAGTCACCCGTGATAGCTAATATAGAAGCGCCACATGCTAAACCTATCCAGCCCAAAGCAGAGTTTGTGGGATACAAAAATTCTACAAGAGTAAATACAAGCACACTAAATATGGCTAGATTTGTCAAAGGCGGTCTAGCTATGTAGATATCATCTATAGCTTTGTCTTCCATAAGTTCATTGATAGCTTCCATATTTACTCGCCTTAAAGCCAACAGCACCAAAACCACTATCAAGCCAGTAGCCACTTTCAATATACTCAAACCATCAGTTGTAGCAAATCCCAACTTTGAAGCAAAAAACCAAACTTCTACAAAAAATATAGCCACCAAAGTATAGCCCAAACTACTATGTCTTTGAAGTTTGTCAAGCACTACATCTTTTGCAAACCATATAAGCCATGCTAGCATAGATAGATTTAAAATAGCAGATAGCCAAATACCTGTAATATCTATAAACCAAAAGCTAATCCGCCCCAAAACCCACAAAGCCATGATATTATAAAGTCGTTTACCTATAAAAGGTATCATACCTGGAAAAAGTTCAGGCAACCCAGTGGTCAAAAATGCCATCACCCCTGCTGTCAAAACCCCAAATAACATCTCATATATATGCCATGTCAATGTATCGTTCATAAATGGGATATTGACAATACCACTCCATACAAGTCCCCACAAAACCATAGAAATGATCATATATGGAGCAAGTAGCAAAAATACAGGACGGAAGCCATAAGCTAGATATGGCGGCACATTTTTCTCTGCCGGATAATAGAGATAATGATTTGTCGCATGTAGGCTTTGTTCTTTTGTTTGTCGCTCTTTTTTCATAGTTTCGCTCCTATTGGTCGCAGTTCAAATGTATTGATGATAGTTTTATCTTGTAGTATTTTCGCTGTTTGTTCGTATACAAACTTGTCGTCTCGCTGTTTTTGTGGTAGTTCAAAGCTAAACTCCTTGACTATATGTCCTGGGTCTGCTTCTAGTAGCAATACCTTGTCGCTTAGCTTGATAGCTTCCATAATATCATGGGTGATAAATAGTATCGTGATGCTTTTTTTGCTTATCATATCTATCAATATCGTTTGTGACTCTTGTTTTAGACCTATATCGAGTGCCGAAAATGGCTCATCAAGAAATAGCAAAGAGGGTCTTACCGCTAAAGCCCTAGCAAAACTAACTCTCTGTCTCATACCACCGCTTAAGTCTTTTGGAAATTTGTCAAAGTCATCTGCTTCTGGCCCAAACTTCAGTGCTATCTCTTGAGACTTTTTTGTAGCAACTGTCTTGTCCCAACCATTTGCTAAAAGCCCCAGTGATATGTTGTCAATCACATTTTTCCATGGCAGTAGTCTGGCATCTTGAAAAGCAAAAGATGAACTCACAAAACTATTTTCAACCCTACCTTCTTCTACATCTAGTAGTCCAGCACACAAATGCAGCAAAGTAGTCTTGCCTCCGCCAGATGGACCTACTACACTTAGAACTTGACCTTGTTCTAAAGTGAAGTTTATATTGTTTAAAACTTCAGTGAAACCAAAATGATGGTTTAGTTTTGATACTTCTAATCTCTCCATAACTCTACCTCCCTTTTGATGGGTTCTAGCACGATATACTCTATAAACATAAGCGAACCTATCATGATAGATACAATTGCTAAAGCTGTGGGAGTATCCAGATGACTTCGTGCTACTGCTAGTCCGGCTCCTAAGCCATCGTTTGAGGCAAGAAGTTCTGCCATGATGACTATCTTCCAACTCATTCCTAGTCCACTAACCCAAGCAGGAAACAGATATGAAAAGATATGTGGAAAATAAATATCAAAAAACTTCATACGATAAGGTAGCTTAAAACTGTCTGCCATCTGTTTAAGCTCACCATCGAGTGTGCGAGTGCCTTGTAAGGCACCTACAAATATGATAGGAAACGATGCCACAACTACTGTAAATATCACGGTCTCATCGCTCATACCAAACCATATCATAGCTAGAACTATCCAAGCAATTGGTGGCATACCCATAAGTATTGTGACAATTGGACGGCTCATCATGGACGCAGTGGCAAAAAACCCAGCTAGAAGTCCCAGCACAGAACCCAGTGTCAAAGATATGAAAAAACCCAAAAAAGCACGATACAAAGTCGTGTTTATATCGTCTATGACCGCTGGGTCTCCTAGCATAGCACCAAGTGTGCCGAAAGTTTCAAGTGGCGATGGCAACACCAAACTACCATAAATTTGATGCCCTATATCCCAAGTAGCTACAAAAAGCAGTATGGAAGCTATAGCTCCCCAACCACTCCAAAGATATTGTGGAAAATCCTTGAGCAGTTTAACTGTAAACTTCATCTAAAAATCCTTTTGTATATATAATAAAAAATCAAAGCAAACATAACAGTTGTGCTTATAGTATCCAATAAACCTATATTTTCTATCTCGCTTGTAGTATCAAAAAGCTCTAATTTGTCAAAAAAAGTGTCAAAAATATAACCAAACAATATACTAATCATAGAGATAGATATAAGATACAAGAAAAATGATTTTTTTCCAAACATAGAAGACACGACCCCCATAGTCACAGAATTTGTAGCAGGACCAGCACTCAAAAATACAAACACAGCCCCACTACTTATACCGCTTAGTAAAAATGCTGCCGCAATAGGTAGCGATGCAGTAGCACATACATACAAGGCATAGATATAACCAACACAGCAAAATATGTCAAAAATTGATACTCAAATAGTGGTGCTAATATCTCTTTGGGTAGTAGTGTAGTAAAAACAGCACCAACTATTATGCCTACAAACAATGCTAGATATATATCTTCAAAAAGTGTCACAAAAGCATAATAAAAAGTTTGTTTTATATTAAAGTTTTTATTGTGTTTTTTTGTATCACTGCTACAACAACCACTACAAGTTGTATCAATTGTGGTGATTTTCTTGTCATTTTTTGTGATATAATTTTGTAGTAGCCCTGTAGCAACTGCCATGATACTAGATGTTATCACTCTATATATAGTGAAAATCCAACCAAAAAAA
The DNA here is from genome assembly GCA_003643835.1 of Campylobacterota bacterium. GTDB lineage: Bacteria > Campylobacterota > Campylobacteria > Campylobacterales > Arcobacteraceae > B24-G6. Next base: position 9,437 of record QMKX01000004.1, on the reverse strand, counting down.
CTATATGTAACCATGATAGAATCAGCCCCAGTGATAGGAGCAGATATCAAAAAGCTCTGCACCGCACCTTTGTTAGCACCCTCTTTGTGAAGTGATTTTGCTAGAGGAATCACACTACAAGAACACACAGGCATAGGTATGCCAAATACCGTAGCCTTTATCACTGAGCCTATACTATTTTTGCCCAGATGTGATACTATGTAGTCATCTGGAACAATCTGTTTTAACACTGCTACTATCAAAAGACCAGCTAAGATAAAAAAACTCATAGCATTTGACAGTATAATCATATTTTCAAATATTTTCAATAAAAGTTCCACAATCATCAAACCAATTTTCTAATAATAAAACTTATCATCTGGCAGTTTGCCACCAATTGTCTTGGGATTGTTCTTTTTGAGCATACCAAAGAAAAATTCCAAATTCTTTTTTGCATCTTTTGCTTTGATGGCATCAAGTTGAACATATTTTATACTATCGGCTACTCCAACTGCATCTAACATGGGTATGTATTTGACTACTAGCTCTCCTGCTTTTTTTGGATTTGCTTTATACCATGCTAAAGACTTTTTATACTCTTCGTTAAATCTTTGGACTATATGTTTGTTTTTGCCCATATCTCCTAGCACTGCCATACCAGCTTGTGGCACTTTGGCTTCGACTTTAAAGGTCTTGCCCCATTCTACTTGTAAGTCTGTGCTTCTGTATAAGTCTGGAGCTATAAGTTTTAGTGGAAACGACCCAGTTTTTCTCAATGCTATAGATATAGCAGGTTCTGCTAGAAGTGCATGGTCTACTTGTCTTAATATCAAGCTTTGCATAGCATCAAAAGGACTACTCATATATTTGAGTTTAAAATCCTTTTTTGGGTCCATGCCTTGTGCTTTGATTATCTCTTCAAACAATATATCAGGCATATCGGCACGAAATGGCATAGCTATCTCCTTGCCTTCGAAGTCCGCCAGAGTTTTTAGAGTTTTGTCCCTAGTTATCATACCCAATATCCCCCACACAGAGATATTGAGAAGTTTTATATCCACCCCTTTATTGTAAAGGTTAGCTCCTACATTTGATGGCACTGCTATAAAATTTGCTCGTCCTTTGAGAGTCAAAGCCCGTAGCTCATCTGGATTTTTCCACAACCTAAACTCAACCTTCTTTGCTATATCGTTCAATGCTCCAGTTTGGACCATATGCACAAGTGGGTGGGACACAGATGCCACAGGACCACTTAGCACCAACTTCTCTAACTTTTGTGCACTTATATTTGTGGTAAATATAAGTGCTACTATCAAACTTAATTTTTTTAACATTTTTTATCCTTTTTTATTTTTTAAAACTCTACACTTAGAGCTATTGCCATATTTGTCTGGTCATTTATACTACAACCATCGTCACCATCAAATTTACCATAAGCGAAGCTTACTTTAGATGTCTTGCCCAATCCGTATTCTACTTTTAAGTTGCCCTCTGTAGCATCTACACCTTGGATATCTGCTTTTATCATCGTAGCAGATACCACAAGATTGTCCAGCACTTTGTAGCTTATAGGCACTATAGTTGCTGTCGTCTCTTCTGTCTTGCTTGAGTTTATGTTGCCATATAGTATCATACCAGGAGCAAAATCATTGCCACCTTTTAAACCTTTTTCAAGATATATATATGACCTATACCTACACTTATCTTGTCCATAAACATTTTGCCTACAGATAGATAATATCCTGACTGTTTGTCTGGTTGTTGTGCTTCTGGGGCATCTACCATCTCTATATCTTTTGAAAGATATTCTAGTCCTACATCAAATCCTACCACATCGCCGACTACATATGCAGATACTATATCTACTTTTTTTTCTTTGTCTTGTTGGTTTGGTGGAGTTGCCCATCTCCTTTATTGGCATATGCTTGTCCATATCTTACTCCTATTTGTATATCTTTTTTATTTTTGTATCTACTATTAGAACTTCTGCTCCGCTATTGCCTTGGTTGCTATCGTTGTGCTCTTCGTTTTTTATCTTTGATACCAAGCCTATCATAGTTTTTGGTGCTATAGGCACAAACAACGCTGTATTCCAGTCCTCTCCACCATCGTCAAATGCTGGTGTGCCGTATTGGATATTTGGTGCAAGTCCAGACAAAACCTTTGCCTCGCCACCTAAAAACGGCACTACTACATATGCCTCTTTTGTGCGTAAGTTTTTTGTCGGCAGTTGTGTTTCCTTGTGAGTCATCATATGCTGTAAATTTAGCTATGGCATTGATACCATTATCTAGTTTTGCCTTGATATTTAAGTTTGCTTCTGCTGTCCTTTTGTTTATTGTCTGTGTGGTGCTTTCGTCTATTTGTTCTTTTTACTTTTTGAACTTTAGCTCTATATCTCCACCTATATCTATGCTTACGCTATTTGGTGCAGTTACATTTCCTGCATAGCTATAAGTAGCCAGTAGCACCGTTGCGAGTGTTATATTTAATCTTTCTGTCATGATTTTCCTTTAATTAATCTTTTTTCGTTAAAATCAGGTTCGGTATTTATATTTTTATAAATATCCGAACACCTTGACTACAGACTTGAACTTTGAAACATCTTGTCTGTAGTCATATTTGCCTTTATATCTTATTTTATATGATTATCCTTTCAAGTTTATTTCAAAATTTTTGTCTAGACTATTTTCTATATGGTTTCGGTCAAGCAAAAGATTGATATACAAAAACTCATCTATATCTGTATCGCTGTTTGATTTTATACTTCTTATTTTATTTGAGTGTTTGTCAAACCAAAAGCACATAGTGCTGTTTATTTTGTCTATTATATCTACACTACTTGAGAGACTACGCGAGATATTTGCTCACGACCTATATCTTTGTGTCTCATTTTCAATATCTTTGCTAAAGAGCAAGACATTTTAGTAGACTTTTCAAAACCAGAGTTTAGCACAAGCTTTTTTAGTTCATTTTTTAAGATTTTATCTGACATACTTTTCCTTTTTATTATCGTTTATCACATCACAAAAAAGAGCTAAAAATATGGCTAATTTTTAGGAGAAAATATGGCTGTATAATTTTAGCTCTTTTTTGTGATGTGATATTGATAATCGTTATCAATAATTATAACACAAAATACTTTTACTTACTCAAAAAATGGTAAAAATTGTTAAATTTAGAGTAAATACTCTTTCAAAGCCTTTGTTTTGGGACTATAGTTGTAATTTATTTGTATCAACAGTTTGCTTTAACTGTGTATTTATTGTGTAAATTGAATTGTTTTGTGTAAAATATCGTCATTTAAAATAGTTTTTTTATTATTATGGACACCTCTAAAAACATCTATAGCTCATAGAAGGAGCAGTTTTTGATGAATAAAAGTTCATAAAAATTTCACAGAAAGTTTTTCGCTATGCGAAAATCGCCACGGCTACTTTTGAAGGACTAACGGGTTAATTCAAGAAATTTTATGAACTTTTTTCGCGAAAACTTCCCTTCCCTACGGGCTTTGTTTGCTTTTTCTTATTTTAAAGTTTTAGCTTTTGAATTAACCCGTTAATCCTTCAAGCTAAAACTTTAAAATAAGAAAAAGCAACCTAAAGCTATGAGCATAGAGGTTTTTAGAGGTGCCCTTATATAGATATTTGAAGTTCAAATATTTTTATATATATCAATAAGTAAGAAATTTTTTCATTTTATTTCTACGGGTGCTTTAAAGGTGTATAACAAAACTTTTATTCCAAACAAGTTTTATTGTATCAAGGGAAATTTAGAAACTATCATTAGAAATATCTCTATTTATACGATCATAAGGATTTTGTGATATTATGTTAAAATATTTAAAAAAATTGACCAACACTAAATTTATGTTATATGCAAGTTGGTATAATTTATAAAAAATTGGCAACCATTATTTGTTTAATCTATGTAATAAATAAGGAGAATACAACTATGAAACAGATATTTGAGATAACAAACAAAGAAACTATAAATGAAGTTTTAGACAACGCAGAATACGGAACATTATCAATATGTGACAACAACACACCATATAGCTTACCAATAAACTTTGTAAAGCTAAACGAAGAAATATGTTTTCATGGGTCTAAAAAAGGCAAAAAAATTGATATTATCAAAAATAACAATCTCGCTTCATTTTGTGTTGTTAAATCATATTCGATAATACAGTCATATTTTAGCTTAAACGATAAGCTCGCTTGTCCTGCTACACAATTTTTTCAGTCAGTTATAATAGATGGAAAAATTCAATTTGTTGAAAATTATTGTGAAAAAGTTGAGATATTGTCACAGCTTATGAAAAAGTTACAAAAAGAGGGTAGATACAAACCTCTATGTGAAGATATTTATAAAAAAATGATAAACGCCACAATAGTTTATAAACTAATACCAACCAAAACAAAAGCGAAGTTTAAATTTGGGCAAAATTTAAGTCAAGAAAAATTTGACAATGTTATCAAACACCTTAAACAAAGAGCAAACCATGATGATATTTTGACAATAAAAATGATGAAAGGGTTAAAAATTTAACAAAAGTTTTATTTTTGTATGTATTGTAGTGACAGTTTGCGGTATATTAGCTTTGTTAGCTTGAATAAAAGCCAAGCTTAAAACTTGGCTTTTATCGATAAAACATTTATCCTATATAGAGTCTAGTAGGGTCCATAAATGACAAATATACAGACAGCACCGCAGCTACAACCAACATTATTCCAATAATTTTATCCATAGTGTCCTCCTATTTTCTATTTTCATATTGTGATTTGCTATCACCTATAAACTTCAAGCCATTTATATCTTGATTTACTTCATAAGTGTTTGTAGCATTTGCCGCTTGTGTTATAAAGCTATAGTATGTCAAAACACCCAAGATTGATAACAACAACACTGTAGCTATAAGCATACCAGTTAGCCCATGAAGCAAAGAGAAAACTCTTCTTTCGTGTTCGTCCATTTGTGTGTTAACTGCCATTTTTTGCTCCTAATGTGAGTATATAAGTAGATACAGCTTCTATTTGTTTATCTGTAAGTCTGCCTTTAAATGCAGGCATCTCGCCTATCTCGCCTTTTTTACCAGCACCTATAGAAGCGCCTAACCCAGCTACCCCATAAGCTTGATACATAGGCACTGTGAGGTCTTGAGCTTTACCAGCTATTCCTTCAGCATCTACACCATGACATGGAGCACATTGCACCAAAAATACACTTTGTCCCATAGCCTCAAGGCCAGCTTGGTCAATATTTTTAAAAGTATCTTCAAATTTTGCTTGATACTCATTTACCTCTTCATTGTATTGACCTATTTGACTAAATCCACTTGTAGGGTATCCTATGGTCCAATACCACATAAGCCATACAATTGTACCTACAAATATTATAGCCCAACCAGTTGGCACAGGATTTTTATATTCACCTATACCGTCCCAATTCTCTTCTGCTAATTCACCGCTTGCTGTATCGTTTTTTATCTGATTTATGTACTTTAAAGCCACAAATACTGTGATAGCAATAATCGCAAATCCAGCAAGCATGGTTATATCATTGATATAATCATCACCCAGCTTAAAAGAATCGCCAGCTACGAAATATGTTCCAGCCATCAATGCTATAACAAGTATTAAACCACCTATTATCATAGATTTCATACTATTTTCTCCTTTTTATTTTCGTTTTTCTAGAGGTTTTGCGTCAAATGAATCATCAAGAACTAGGTCTGAATATTTTTCAAAATCCCTCTCTCCAGTTTTTTGTCGTTTGTATATAGAGTATGCATATGCATAAAATATAACAAACACAAACAATATTATAAAAAACTTTAGATACCCTTGTAGTGTCAATATTGATTCATAATTCACTTCAAACCTCCTATTTTAATGAGTTCAAATAAGCTATAAGCGCAACAATTTCAGGTATTTTTCCATCTGCTATAGCGTCTTTAACTTTTTGGTCTTTCATATCTGCTGCTATAATTTTCGCATATTCAAGTGCTTTTGCTTGTGTGTCGCTCCAGCTTCCAAGTTTTGGCATACCTTCTTGATCGTATGGCACTGCAAATACTTGCTTTTGTGTGTTTGCATTTGCATAAGCTGTCGCTATATCGGCGATATTTTCAAACATATGCGGATACGCGGGCATGATAGTTCCCGGCATAACAGACGCAGGGTCTTTCATATGATTTTCATGCCAGTCTGTTGTTCTATAGTTTCCAACTCTTAGAAGGTCTGGACCTGTTCTTTTTGAACCCCATAAAAATGGCCTATCATAAGCATACTCACCACTTAAGCTATACATACCGTATCTATCGGTCTCTGATTTGAATGGTCTTATCATTTGTGAATGACAAGCATTGCAACTGTCTTTTATATATACCTGTCGTCCTGCTAACTCCAACACCGTGTATGGCTTGGTGCCAACAGTTGGTTGTGATTGTTTTGCAAAATCTGGTATTATTTCTATAATTCCTGCAAATGCGACTGTCAAAAATACACCCACAGCAAAGAAAAATGGTCTTCGTTCTAACCAATTAAACATAATTTTTTCCTCCTTCTTTTTATAAGCCCATAGGCGATGCAGTCGCAGGCTCTTTATCAAGCACTCTACTACTTGTAGCGGTTTTATACATATTCCAAGCGAACATTATAAATCCAATAAAATATAGTAATCCACCTACACCTCTTATCGTATAATAAGGTTGAAGCACATTAACTGTATCTATAAACGAATAAACCAACGAACCATACTGATCATAAGCTCTCCACATCATACCTTGCGTGATACCAGCTATCCACATAGATGTAAAGTATAATACAATAGCTACAGTTTGAATCCAAAATTGTGTTTCCATGAGTGATTTTGAGTATATCTCTCTTTTATACATACGAGGTGCCATATGAAATAAAGCAGCCATGATCATAAATGCAACCCAACCAAGTGTTCCATCGTGAACATGACCTGGTATCCAGTCTGTAAAGTGCGCTATGGCATTGACTGATTTTATTGATTGAATTGGACCTTCAATTGTAGATAACATATAAAATGTAGATGCCATAATCAAAAACTTGATTAGTGGGTTTGTTTGAAGTTGACTCCACTCACCTTTCATAGTAAGTAACATATTTATAGCACTACCCCACGATGGCAATATAAGCACTATAGACATAGCACTACCCATAGTTTGCATCCAATCTGGAACAGTAGAGTATATAAGATGGTGTCCACCAGCCCAAACATATACAAACAAAAGCCCCCAAAAAGCTAATATAGACAATTTGTATGAAAATACATTTTGTCCACTTTCTTTTGGCAAAAAGTAGTATATCATAGCTATAATTGGCACTGTAAATACAAAACCAACAGCATTATGTCCATACCACCACTGAACCAAAGCATCGTTTGTACCTGCATATCCTGATATTGAATGCATCCAACTACTTGGTGCCCCGTTGCTAAAAAACATCGTAGGTATCTCAACATTGTTAAACAGATAAAACATAGCAATAGCTAAAAATGTAGCTATATAATACCATATAGATATATACATGGTTCTCTCTCGTCTTATACCTATAATACCAAATATAGATACCCCCCAAAGCACCCACCATACTACTACAAGTAGATCAAGTGGCCACTCCAATTCGGCATATTCTTTTGATGTTGTAAAACCAGTTATTAAAGTTACTACTGCTAACAAAATTGTAATAAAATACAACAAGAAGTGCAACCTAGCAACTCCCATCAAAAAAGGTGACTCTTTTAAAGAAACCTTCAAAACCCTTTGCGATATATAATACCAAGTGGCAAATATACCACTAAGCGCAAAACCAAAAGCAACACCATTTGTGTGAAGCGGTCTTAATCTACCAAAAGTTCCATACTCTCCTGCTAAATTGTTTAGCTCCGGAAATGCCATCTGAAATGCTAAAATAACACCCACAAGCATACCTATAATACCAAACAAAATAGTAGCAAAGGTAAAAGCTTTTGCTATGCTATAATCATAATCGATTGCTGAACTATTTGACATCAACATATCCTCCTAAAAAAAATTCAAAGTGTATAAGCTACACAGTTGTATTGCATTTTATCAAAATAAGATAAAATTAACTATAAAAAGACAAAAATTGACTATTATTTAAGATGTTATCTCAAATAAATAATAATTTTAATGTAATATAAAATATATATATTTATTTTATCAGGTTAAGTTTAAGACTATTTAGATAAATTTGTTCAGCTTTTAATTTCAAAGCTGATAGGAGAGGATATATGATAGAATTAGATGCACCGTTTTTAAACCTTCCAGAGATACCGCTGGATATGTTTCTTCCAATATTTTTATCCTCTTCTGCTGTTTTGTTATTCGGGCTGTTTTATGTGGCAATTTACACATTGGTGAAGATGGGCTATCTTAAAAGTATATATATGCCTTTTGCATATATCTTTTGGATACTTCAGACATATTGTTTATATTTTGTAGCTGTTTCTTTGGGCGGAGATAGTTTTACAGTTAAGGTGCTTATGATAGCCATGGTTGGTTATCTTATTTTGCCTCATTTGTATTATTATCTAAACCAAAGAAGTGAACAACGATATGAACAATAAATAAAAAAGGAGAAAATAGATGTCAAAACGAACAGTGTCTGTATGGACAGACAATCGATTTTGGATGAGATCAGCAGGATGGGTAACTGGCTTTTCAGCTGTGTTGCTTATTTGGCTTACATTTGACACGATGGGTCAAATCCAAATGGGAAATGACAATGACCTCAAAAATGGTATAGCAAAAAGGGTTCCAGGACCAACTGTTATAAACTATAACATTAAATACGAATTTAGTGAAAAAAGAGGTCATGAGGTGCCACTTATTGGCGAAAAAGAGAAATTTTTTGGTAGAGATGACTATAGCGAAGAGGAAGCTGGCAAGCTACTTCATATAGGAAAATTGGCTTCACAAGTTAAAAACTGTATGAATTGTCATACATTGCTTGGCAATGGCGCATATTATGCACCTGACTTAACCAAAGCATGGCTTGATCCAGCTTGGGACAATGTGTATCTTGGTATGACAGGAAAAAGCACAAAAGAGGAAGCTATAGCTGAATTTTTGATGCATCCTTCACAATACCCTACTCATGCTAGAATGATGCCAGATCTTAAAATCACAGCTGATGAAGCGATAGGCTTAGTTGCATTTTTGAAACATATGAGCTCTATAGATACCAATGGTTTCCCAAGAAACTTTGGCAAGAAAAATTTAGTAGTAAATGAAAAAAGGGGTAATCAATGACAAATAGTTTAAAATGGGAAGGACAAAAGCTCGCAACTTGGTATTTCACGGTAGCCGTGGTGCTTTTTGGTGCTCAACTGCTTATGGGAATTATATCTGCTGTGCAGTTTATATATCCTAGTTTTCTTTTCGAGATTTTTGATTTTTCAGT